>JBKJQV010000222.1:0-9635 GCA_046593815.1 Sediminibacterium sp.
ACAGGACCCCTTGTAACCCCCAGTACTTTGTTTTACTTTGTATTTTTGTCTGGAAATAAAAAAATGGAATGATTTTCTAAAAGCAAGAAAGTGTTGGAATATGCGCTAAGATAAATAAATAGAGGAAGGAGATGAAAAGTTGAGATACGATCACTTATTAATAATGAATAAAATTGATGATAGAATGAGGTACATCGATTTAGCAGTTACCGAACTGAACATTATAAAATTTCCAACTGGAGTAATACTTTACCTTTATAATACATTTTAAAAGGCAACAATCGATTATGAAAAAAACAACTACAATTTTATTACTATTTATTTCCACAATAGTATTTGGACAAGTACAACAACCTGTAATTCCAGTTTTAAATGTTACAGGTTCAGCAAGAGTAAGTGTAAAGCCCGATCTTGGTATTTTAAATATTTTAGTTTCGGAACTTAAATTTAAAATGACTGATGCAATAAAAGCACTGGGGGAAAAGTCTAATCACTACAATGAACTTTTAAATAAACTTGGCTTTAATGAAAAAGATATTAAAACAACAAGTTTTGCTGTCTCTAAAAACAGATTTTATCGAGATAATAAATATATTGACAGTGGTTTTATAGCATCGCAAACCATAAGACTTGAATTTGTTTATAATCAACAAATATTACAAAAAATTATCGGCGAGTTTTCAAAAAGTGAAAAGCCAATTGACTTTAGTTTTGGCTTTGAATTATCTGAAGAACTTAAACAAAAAGTTCATTCTCAAATCATAGAAATTGCAGTGAATGACGCGAACGAAAAAGCAAATATAATGGCAAAAGCTGCAAATCTAAAATTGGTAAGTATTAAGTCAATTTCATATGGAACTATGGGTAGAGACGGTGGAATGGAACTATTAGATCAAAGTCGAAAATATACTTCGGCCAGGGCATCTAATGATGAGATGCCTTCATTTAATTTTACACCAATCGATTTAATATTTAATGGTTCTGTACCAATGGAATGGATAATCGAAATGAGAAAATAATATCCATATAAAACAAAAAATAGCTAGCCTTTACTAAGATTTAAATTAATAACTAAGAGGTTAAGGAACTATTGTATGAATTTAAAAATTGTATCGTTTCAAGTAGCAGATAGTATTGATCTAAAACAATATAGAGCAGACTTTACTACCAATATTCACTTTGCAGATACAGATGAATTATTTTATCATATTGATGCAAATAAATACCTCTGTGTATTCAAATATGGTATTATTTCTTTCTTAGGTTATAATGAAACGGAAATATTTCAGTTGTTTCAATTAATAATTCCTTATTGTAAAAATTTTATAGAACAAAAGCTAAGTGATGAATTTGAAATTGAAACCGATGTTTCCACTATCAATTACGGGTATAATAAAATTGAAATACCTAAACCTAGCATTGTAATGATTCGGTTAATTATGCTCAACGCATCGCAAAGTGTAGCATTAGATCACTATAACCAACAAACTAACTTGCTGCTTGAAGAAACCAATTTTCATACACAAGTACTTGAAAAAAAAGGCAAAATCGATCTGGGTGGTATTGAACTTAAAAAATATATAGGTCGTACACTAAACCTTAAAAATAAAATTTCCGGAAACCTATACATTTTTGATTCCCCTGAAGAAACATGGGAAGATGAGAGTCTAAATAAACTAGATATTGGACTTAAAAAGACATTCGATTTACAATCGCGCTTTCGCATAATACAAGAAGGGCTTCAAATTGTAAAAGATAACCTTGAGCTTTTTAAAGACTTGCTTCAATACCGAAATAGTGTGATTTTGGAGTGGGTGATTATTATATTAATTTTAGTAGAAGTGGTTAATTTAATGATTGAAAAAATCTTTAATTAATAATATATAACTATATTACAGAAACACTAAAAACATAAAAATGAATTCATCAAAAATTATCGGATTAGTTCTAATACTTATTAGTCTAGGTTTTGGATATATTGGTTTCAATAAAATAGCCGACAATACGGCTAAAATTAATTTTCTAGGCTTAAAAATTGATGCTTCGAACGAATCCGGCAAACAACAGGGTTATATTTATGTAGGACTGGGAATTATACTTTTTGTTGGTGGAATTTATACGCTAAATAAATCTAAAAGTTAATTTAGTATACATGAAAAGTATAATGACTTAGTTATTAATATATGAACCCAGCAATTGATTGGTTTTTTAATAAAAAATCAAAATGGCATGAAGCATATAATGAATTAAGAAAGATTGTTCTTAGTTGTGATTTATTAGAAGAACTAAAATGGGGCTGTCCTTGTTACACATACAATGATAATAATGTAGTTTTAATTCATGGCTTTAAAGACTATTGTGCTTTGCTATTCATGAAAGGCTCTCTTCTTAAAGATTCAAAGAAAATATTGGTTCAGCAAACTGAGAATGTACAGTCCGCAAGGCAACTTCGTTTCAAAAATAATGAAGAAATAATAAAACTAAAGCTTGTAATAAAAGCCTACATAAAAGAAGCGATTGCAGTAGAAAAATCTGGAGTGAAAGTTGAATTAAAACAAACTACTGAATATAAACTACCAAAAGAATTTAAAACAGTTCTAAATGAAATACCTGCACTAAAAAAAGCATTTAATAATTTAACTCCAGGCCGACAAAGAGGCTACTTACTTTTTTTTTCTTCGGCCAAGCAATCTAAAACTAGAGGAACAAGAATTGAAAAGTATGTCAATAAAATTCTTGATGGGAAAGGACTTGATGACTAATAAAACTGAAAATTCTATTTGTTAAGAACTATATTTAAAAACAAATAAAAATAAAAGTTATAATATGAAACTATTATTAAATACTAGGATCAATTGTATAAAAAAGGTATTAACTGCTGCATTTTTATTGTTGATAATGATGAATTTGAATGCTCAAGTGAATAATAAAAAATATGATAAACACTTGGCAGACTCTCTAGGTGCTGACGAATATGGAATGAAAATGTATATTTTAGTGATTTTAAAAACTGGTAGTAATAAAATTACCGATAAACAAAAAGTAGACAGTTTATTTTTAGGGCATATGAATAATATTAATCATTTAGTAGATAGAGGAAAATTGGTAGCAGCTGGACCGATAAAAAAGAACGAAAAGGAATATAGAGGAATTTTTATTCTCAATGCTAATACAATTGAAGAAGCGAATTTGTTGTTAGAAACTGACCCAGCTATAAAAGCAAAAATATTAGAGGCGGAATTATTTCAATGGTATGGATCAGCTGCTTTGCCATTGTACTTAAAATTCCATGAAAATGTAAAAATGAAGGATTTCTAATTTTTTAAAATAGCTATTTTTACTAAAGACTTTAATAGTTACCAATGTTGACGAAACAAATTTTATTTCGACCCATGTATGCAGAGGATTGGACTTCTGTTGCGAAAATATTTCAAGCATAAAAATACATGAAGCACTAGGATTTAGACAAATTGGTTACAGAGAAAAAATTGGTAAAATGAATAATACATGGCGTGACACATTTTTATTTGAAAGGAGAAGTATAAAAATTGGGGTATCTTAAATCTTAAGGAGTGCAATTATAAAATATTCATTAATAATACCGCGTTTATGAAATTTATACTATTTCTTATTTTTCCTTTCGTTTGCTTTTCACAATCAAAAAGCGAAGACTTTCCTTTTTATAATGGAAAAGATTTAGGTGTTACTTATAGTCCTTCCAAAACAGTTTTTAAAATTTGGGCGCCAACAGGTTCCGCAATAAAATTAAGACTATATAAATCTGGAGATGGGGGAGAAGCGTATAATACAATTCAAATGAGCAAAGGATTGCAGGGTGTTTGGATATCTAGCATTGCACACAATATTAAGAATGTATATTATACTTTTCAGGTGAAACAGAATGGTGAATGGTTGGCTGAAACACCTGGTATTTACGCTCAGGCTGTTGGTGTTAACGGAACAAGAGGTATGGTGGTAGAACTTGCTAGTACCAATCCTGTTAACTGGAAGAATGATAAAAAACCATTGCAGAAAAATTTTTCAGACATTATCAATTACGAGTCACATGTTCGGGATTTTTCTATTGACAAAAATTCAGGGATAAAACAAAAAGGTACTTTTTTAGGACTTGCGCAAACTGGCACAAAAAGCGCAGAAGGTTTAGCAACTGGTCTTGATCATTTGAAAGAGCTTGGTGTAACACATATACACTTACTGCCTTCATTCGACTTTAATTCTGTTGATGAGTCAAAACCTGAATTGAATATTTATAACTGGGGTTATGACCCCTTAAATTACAATGTTCCTGAAGGTAGTTATTCTACAAACCCTTACGACGGACGCGTAAGAATTAAAGAATTTAAGCAAATGGTGCAGGCATTTCATGCGAATGGGATGCGTGTAATATTAGATGTAGTTTATAACCATACAGCCAACCGTGATGCTCCTTTTAATCAATTAGTTCCAGGTTATTATTATCGACATAATGCGGATGGAACTTATTCGGATGCTACCGGTTGTAACAATGAAACTGCTTCAGAAAAGGCAATGATGCGAAAGTTTATAATAGAATCAGTTGCTTATTGGGCGAAAGAATATCACTTAGATGGTTTTCGTTTCGACTTAATGGGTGTGCACGATATTGCAACAATGAATATGATCAGCGATACGCTACACAAAATAGATCCTACCATTTTTATTTATGGTGAAGGTTGGACTGCTGGTGCTAGCCCCTTGCGTGAAGAAGACCGTGCTGTAAAAAAGAACATATACAAATTAAAAAATATCGCAGCTTTTAGTGATGATATCAGAGATGGGTTACGCGGACCTTATAACAATGTAAAAGAAAAAGGATTTGTTAGCGGTGCTAAAGGAACTAAAGAAAGCGTAAAATTTGGTATTGTTGCTTCCACTCAACATTCACAAGTTGATTATGCAAAAGTTAATTATTCAAAACAGCCTTGGGCTGCTGAACCATGCCAGACAATAAGCTATGTTTCTTGCCACGACGACAATACCTTGTTTGATAGGCTTGCTATTGCCAATCCCGATGCTTCCGAAGCAGAGTTGATAAAAATGTATATGCTGGCGCAAACTGTTGTGCTTACCTCACAAGGAATAGTATTTCTTCAATCGGGGGCGGAAATGTTGCGCACAAAAAAGGGGGTTGCCAATTCATACAATTCACCTGATTCAATCAACGAGATTGATTGGAGTAGAAAGTTGAAATACATTGACGTTTTTAATTTTTATAAAGGCTTAATTGCTCTTCGTAAAAATCACCCTGCATTTAGGATGCCCTCAACCAAAATGATACAACAACACTTGCAATTTTCCGATACTGAAGATCCCTTGTTAATTGCTTATACCATTGAAGATTATGCAAACAACGATAGCTGGAAAGATATTCTTGTATTGTTAAATGGCAACAAAACCCCTAAAGATGTAAAGCTTCCCGATGGTACTTGGTCTTTAGTAGTTGATGGAAAAACTGTAGATGAAAAAGGGATACAACAACATGTTTCAACAATCAGCGTACCAGCTACAACTGCTTATATTTTATATAAAATGAAGTAGTTGTATTACAGAAAGATAAATAAAAGCTATAATGAAAAAAAATATAGGATTTCTATTTATACTTCTAACATACTTTCTTACTTGGTCTGTGGAAATTCCTGCAGCTTTAACCAAACATGGTTATTTGCATATGAATGTTTCTAAAGCACTTCAAACAATTTGTACACTATCTCCAGGTATAATAGCTATAATACTTACAGCTATTTATTTTAGAAAAAATGGACTAAAGTCTTTATTTAAATCAATTATCAAATGGAGAGTAAAATTTAGATGGTACGTTATTATAATTATTTTGGGTATCGCCTTATGCGGGCTTTCGTTGGTAATCTTTAATTGGATATCAGGTCAAAGTATTAAACCTGATGAACCATATAATTTTATTTTTTATTTCATAATAATTCTTCCCTTAAGTGCATTGTGGGAAGAAATAGGTTGGCGTGGTTTTTTACTTCCTGTTTTACAAGAAAAATATACTGCAATAAAAAGCAGTCTAATCATTGGGTTTGTTTGGGGTTTATGGCATTTACCTATTTATCTTGCAATAAACCCTTATGGAGATAAAACAATCATTTTCTTTCTTATGATGTTCATTGGATGTTTTGCTCTTTCAATCATTTCAACTTACTTGTATAATTCTACTAAAGGAAGTATACTTATATGCATATTATTTCATAATGCAATCAACACAAGTGCGGCATATTTTTTCGGAAATATAAAAGGTGAAGAATTAAGAGAATTGCTAATTTGGATTTTGCTATTAATAGTTTCGGCGGTCGTTATATTTTTTAAAACTAAAGGAAAATTAAATGAAAATGAACAACCTATAATAGCTAATAATTTACTTTAAAGATAACTTTAAAAATAGCCATCTTAATATGAGAAATCTTTGTATTCTAATAATAGTTTCATTTGTAATTTCAGGACCTATTTGTGCTCAGACTAGAAAAATAATTGATGTCCATTTCCATACTCGTTCAACTGGTGATTATGGCTTAACTCCACCACCAAATCCAATATCAGGTAAGTTTCCTAAAGCAAAAACTAATGAAGAAATATATAATAGTAATATTGCTTTTTTAAAAAAGTTTAATGTTGTAAAGGCTATATGTTCAGGTACGCTAATCAGAAATGATTATTACATTTTTAAAGACCCGAATAGATTTATAAGTTCATTGGAGTATCCTGATCATCAAAACAATTTTCTGCCAGACACGTTGACCTTTAAAAAACTTTTTGAAGAGAAAAAATTTATTGGTTTTGGAGAACTTAGCCTTCAGTATGAAGGTTTAACTATAGAGGATCCTAAGTTTGAGCCTTATCTAATTATTTGTGAAAGACTCGTTATTCCTGAAGCAGTTCATACAAGCTCCTTTTCTGAACGCTAAACAAAATAATGATATTTTCTATAATAATGCTGCTCAGTTTTTCAAGATCAAATAATTATTAAAGCCAAAATTGTAAAAAATGATATTCATAGGAACTAAGAATTTAACATTGGATGACTTTAATCGAATTCTCTTTTTGGGAGAACAAATTCAATTAGATGATTTGGCACTTAAAAAAGTAAACGAAAGTCACGAGTTTTTGAAATCCTTTTCAAAAAATAAAATTATCTATGGAATTAATACAGGACTTGGTCCAATGGCACAGTATAAAATTTCAGAAGAAAATCAATTAGATTTTCAATACAATCTTATCCGCAGTCATTGCACTGGTGCTGGAAATAAATTATCTGATGTAGATGTAAAATCAATAATGATATGTAGGCTAAGTTCTTTCATGTATGGATTTTCAGGCATACACCAAGAAGTGGTAATTTTATTAAAAGAGTTGATTAACAGAAATATTTTCCCATTAATATTTGAACATGGTGGTGTTGGTGCGAGTGGTGATTTAATTCAACTTGCCCATCTAGCTTTAACTTTAATTGGAGAAGGGGAAGTTACTTATAACGGTAAACTACGTTCTACTTCTGAGGTATACAAAGAAATAGGTCTTACTCCAATTACTGTTAGATTAAGAGAAGGGTTAGCTTTAATTAATGGTACGAGTTGCATGACAGGCATTTCAATGGTCAACCTCTCACATTCAAAACATTTGCTAAACTGGAGTCTTTGCGCATCAATAATGATCATTGAATTAGTTGAATCGTATAGCGACCATTTTTCAAATGAATTAAGTAAAGTAAAACCTCATATTGGACAACGTGCAATTGCTCATGCCATGAACAATGCTATGAAAGACAGTAAACTTATTCGTAAACGAGCAGATCATCTCTTTAATAAAGAAATTAAAAATGTAGATGTAATTAAAGATAAGGTTCAAGAGTATTATTCAATTCGTTGCATACCTCAAATATTAGGTCCAATATTGGATACGATATCTTTTACACAAACTGTAATACAAAATGAGGTGAATAGCGTAAATGATAATCCTATTATTGATGTTGAAAATAATAATGTTTTTCATGGTGGTAACTTTCATGGTGATTATGTTGCTTTAGAAATGGACAAACTTAAAATTGCCATTACTAAACTTACTATGCTTTCTGAACGTCAATTAAACTTTTTGATGAATAGTAAATTGAACGAAAAATTGCCCCCTTTTGTAAATCTTGGAACACTTGGCTTAAACCTTGGAATGCAAGCAGCACAATTTACTGCAACTTCAACAACTGCTGAAAACCAAATGCTATCAAATCCTATGTCAATTCATAGTATTTCCTGCAATGGCGACAATCAAGATATTGTAAGTATGGGCACAAATGCTGCGCTGATTTGCAGTAAAGTAATTGAAAATGCCTATCAAGTTTTAGCCATAGAATTACTTAGTATTGTTCAAGCAGTTGACACATTAAATTTTGAAAGCAAATTATCCATTCAATCACAAAGTATTTATAAGCAAATTCGTAAATTAAAAAAACGATTTGATAATGATAGTGTTTTGTATAAAGATTTAGAGAGCATAAAAATCTATTTACAAGAACATAACCCCGATATAATTTAATATACAAGCATGAGATATTATAGCATCTAGGACCTGAGCAGGGAAAGATAAATAAACCAAAAAAATGACTTTAAAATACTGGTCCCAATTTATTGGGAAGTTGGCTTAAGAATATTTCATAACACTTTTGTATTTTAATTTAACTTCAGTAATTTAGCTTTTATTAATCTAGTCTAAATTAGCAAAATTACCTAAAGGAATTCTATTCCCAGCCTTAAAGCCCAGAACATTTTGTACTTTTGAATCTATAAACATTAAGCTTATATGCAAGATGAAATAATAAAACATTCAAAAAAAATAAGGAATAGCATGACAAATAGCACTCATACACCTTTACAAAAACTAAAGGAAATAATAATTGAAATATTTATTATTGTTTTTGCTGTAACGCTTTCTATTTGGCTACATAGCTGGTACGAGCATAAACATGAACAAAACGAAGCCAAAAAGTTTTTAATAGAACTAAAAGAAGATTTAAATAGAGATATTGAATTACTTAAACAAAACAAACACACTTCTGCAAAATTGGATACAAACTATAAGTTTGTACTGAAACTGAAAAATAATAAACTTAGTGATTCAGTTTTAGGATCATATACCGACTTAAATACTTTTAGTATTAATTTCAATACAGGAAGATATGAAGGTTTTAAATCTAGTGGGAAAATAGGAACAATTGAAAATGACAGCCTAAAGAATAATATATTAGTTTATTATCAACAAACAATTCCGAATTTAATTTCTGAAGCTAATTTTCTCAATAGTGAACAAATTAAAATCTTAAATGCTGGTCAAAATGATATGGGCAACTTGTCTTTGAATAATTTTTTAACTTCAAAAAAAATACACTCTATGTATTATTTTTTGGAATACAACTTTAGAAATGCCATAACACATTATGAAGAAACAATAGAACAAGCAAATAAAATTATTGAAGAAATTAGTAGAGAAGCCAAAAAGTAAACAATGAACACTACAAGAGACACATACTGCAATTGGGGCTGGGAAGATTGATCATTTACCTTTGGCTGACAATCAAAAGCATTATTTTA
>JBKJQV010000397.1:0-3925 GCA_046593815.1 Sediminibacterium sp.
CCGGAAATTGGTAATAATGCATTTTTTATATTTGATAGTTCACCCGCATATATTTCCCGTTCTAATTCTAGTCCAATAAGCAAAAAAAAGATGGTCATTAATCCATCATTAATCCAATGCTCAAGCGAATGACTTCCTAATTGAGTATGCCAAAATTGGATATAACTTTCATTCCAAATGGAATTTGCTAATGCTAATGAGACTATCGTACACGCTATTAGTATAAATCCGCCAGCTTTTTCACTTTCAAAAAAGTCTTTAAAAAATCGTGTAATTGCCATCTTCAAATATAAAAAAAAGCATCCAAATACTGGATGCTTTTTAATAACGATTATAGTGTTTTAGCTTTAAAGTGCTGTAATTATAAATTCAGATCTTCTATTAAGTTGGTGATCTGCTTCGGAACATTGTACACCATCCGCACAATTGTTTACCAATTCTCTTTCACCTAAACCTTCCGAAGTTAAACGATCGGCAGCAATTCCATTTTTAATGAGCCAATCTTTAGTAGATTTCGCTCTTCTATTGGATAATTTCTCGTTGTAAGAGAACGAAGCTCTACTATCCGTATGCGAACGAATGTTGATTTTCATCGATGGATTTTGGGTCAACACATCCAATAATTTAGCTAAATCAACCGCTGCATCTGGACGGATATTCCATTTGTCCAAATCAAAATAGATAATATTGATTTTGAAACAATCGGCTAAATTATCTCCAATTTTCACTTTACACGTAGACGTTTTCAGTTCGATATTGAGTTCCGTTTTACCCGTTTCTTTTCCAATGATTACCGGAACTTCTTTCGTAGTATAATCTTCAAGAGATGCTCTTACATAATATTTTGTACCACATTCCACTTCCGTAAATTCATATTTACCGTCGGCATCAGAGGTAGTTTCTTTAACTTGTTTGAATTTTTCATCAAATAAAATTAGCTTCGTGTTTGGTAAAACCGCTTTTGTATCTTCATCAGTAATAACACCATAAAGAATTTGATCACACCAAATAGGTTTTGTTTCAAGGAATTTATAAATATCATCGCTACCTTGACCACCGTCTCTGTTAGAACTCAAAAACCCTCTTTTGGTTTTATTATCAATAATTAAAGCAAAATCATCTTTTGGACTGTTTGCTTCTTCACCCACATTAAGAGGCGCTTTAAAAGCAAGACCTTCTTTAGGGATTCTAGAAACAAATATATCCAAACCACCAAGTCCAGGTTGACCATCAGAAGCAAAGTACAATTCGTTATCATCTGATATAAAAGGATAGGTTTCTCTACCTTCCGTGTTGATGGTAGCGCCAAGATTTTCAGCCACACCAAAAGTACCATCTTCGTTTATTTTTACACGATATAAATCTGATTTTCCCAGTGTTCCAGGCATGTCAGAGGCAAAGTATAATGTTTTTTCATCTGGTGATAAAGCAGGATGCGCGGTTTGAAAACTATCACTACTGAAAGGAAGCGCTTTTATGTCATTCCATTGACCATCTTTATCAACCTTCGCGGTGTATATTTTTAAAAGTGTTACTTTGCTCGCATCAAAACCTCTACCGTCAAGGAAGTTGTTACGGGTGAAATAAACAGTTTTTCCGTCTTTAGTAAACGCTGGTGTATCTTCATGGAATTTGGTATTTATTTTTTTACCAAATTTACCTACAGCACCAAGCGAACCATCTTCGGCAACCGGTGAACCATATAGATTAGTGAAATATTGTCCAGTCCAAGTGTGAATTCTTTTAGAGAAATTCCCCGTATCACGAGCAGAAGAAAAAACTACTTTAGTTCCCATAAATGCTGGACCGTAATCAGAATATTTAGAATTGATACCGGCATTTTCAATGTTATAACGACCCGAATTCTTTTTGATTACCGCTAAGTAATCTTTATTAGCTTCGAAAATTTTACTTCTAGAGTCATTTCCGCTTTTTTCGCTGAATTTAGCCATCATCGCATCTGCTTTGTCATATTCTTTGCTAGCTCTTAAAGCCTGCGCATAGCGGAAATAAAATTCAGCTTCTTGGTCAGGATTAGTTGGGTATAGTTCAGAATACCATTTATTCGCTTTTTCTAATTCAGCATTAAAATAGTAAGCGTTACCAACTTTTAGTAAAACAGCATCCGATTTGTATCCTTTTTCATAGATACGTTCATAGGTTTTAATGACATCTATATAGGCATACTTTTCGTATTCCTTTTGTCCTTTTTCCTCTTTCTTGGTAACTTGCGAATAACTATTCACACAAGTGATTACCAATAGTACTAAATATGTAATTTTATTTTTCATAATCATTGTGTTGTTAGAAGAATCTAGGTGAAACTAATTTGCTTACTCTGTTGAACAATTCAAATCTAAGGAATACCTCGTGCGAACCAGAGTTATAATTTTTTAATTCAGTTGTTTCCATGTCATAACTGTAGCCAATAAATAAACCATCAGTTATTTGAAAACCAGCCATGGCACTTACTGCTGCACTCCAACGGTACGCCGCACCAAGAGTTAGTTTATCAAACAATAAGAAACTGGCAGAAGCATCAACTTGCAAAGGCGCACCAGTAACCAATTTGGTTAACACGGCAGGTTTGAATTTCACAGCTTCGGAAAGATCAAACACATAACCACCAATGAAGTAGAAATTCATACGTTCTTGAAAAACCGCAACAGCGTTATCATTGTACTTCGAGTCTTCCAAGAAATTAGGAACAGAAACCCCTAAATACAACTTATCAGAATGCAGGTAAATACCAGCTCCAAAGTTAGGAGAGATTTCATTGTTAAAATTCTGAAGGTTTGGATCATTAGCATCCGCAGGATTTAATAATGATGTATCCAAATCAAACATATTTGCCGAAGCTTTAATACCGAACGACAGTTTGTAGGTTTCAGAAGTTGGGATTGTATAGGACACATCCGCAGAAAGCGTATTGTCATGCGTTGGACCTATTTTATCACTCACAACCGAAAGACCAATCCCAAGATTACTATTGTTAATTGGTGTATTGATTGAAAAAGCATTGGTTGTTGGCGCACCATCAAGTCCTACCCATTGCGTACGATGCAATGCGAAAATACTCATTACTCCTCTCGATCCTGCATAAGCTGGATTGATATTTATGGTGTTGTACATGTATTGGGTGAACTGGGCATCTTGCTGCGCAAAACCAGTGTAACATGCCAACATCAAAGCGAAAATTAAAATTTTTGTTCTCATATTTTCTATTTTTAACCTGATTAATGAATTTAAATCCACTGCATCAAATTCAGATTTGCTATAACTTTTAGTTATCATTTGACAAGGGTTGATTATTCTTTATAGAAGAATTTTTTATGATTGGCGTTTTTTCTAATTTAGTTTTCGTTGCATTAGGTTTTTCGTTATCGGGACTTTCTCCATTCTTTGCGTCATTTTTAATTTTATCTAATATAGCTTTGTCAAAGCCAATTTCTTCATAGATTATAATACTCTCAATATTTTGAAGCAATGGATCATTACCTTGCATTGGATTTAATTTGATCTCATCTATTTTCCGTAAATTGAGGTTGGTTTGAAAAAGATCAGCATTATTGTTAAAATATTTAATTTCAAATCTCAAATTATTGTTACTAATAGGCGGATAAAATAAAATTGTTTTGGTGCTATTACCTTCGTCTGTAGTCCATGTAAGTGAATTTTGATTGGTTATAAAATTCAGTTTTTGACTAAAAGGATTGGTCGGAATATCATTGTAAGCATACGTATTTAACAATGATTTCTGCTGTGACATAGCACTTAAACTTACTAATACTATGGCGAAAGATAATTTATATAATTTCATAATTTCTAGATTTTAAGATTTGTACTTTATTCTTTATGTTTATAGTAATTTATTCAGTTAGATAAAGATATCCACTAATGTTTTCAGTTTTGTTCTCAGCTGTCG
>JBKJQV010000104.1:0-6444 GCA_046593815.1 Sediminibacterium sp.
GCACCCAGTTATTCGTAGTCTTCCATCAAATTAAAAATTAGTAGTATTAATAGTTGATCAAAGAAAAAATGTTGCGAGATGTCCGTAGTTTGCAAACTACGGACTTGTTCGCTATGACTGTTGCGATGTGCTTAGAGTAATTAAAAAATTAAAATGAGCGGTCATATCTGACCTATTTTGGCGCATGGAGACATGCGCTTTTTTAATTTAGGGATATATTTATAACTTTAGCTATCGGTAAACAATTAACCAGGATCAACGCTCCACTGACAATCATTATGCTCTGCTCTTCAAACAGCGTAACGAGCGTGGGCTTGCTTTTTGTATACCGATTTTTTCCGGCACTTGGTATTAAAGTCTACAGCTATCCGATATTAATAACAATACACCCTTGTCCCTCTCGATTACCATTAAAAGACAAATAGATAAAACTATAAGAGTGACTATTTTTAATGTTACTAGCATTACATCTGGCGATTTATTTAAAAACCCCTCTAACAGTAAAAACTGGCCGAAAGCACTTATACGAGCTGGGAATACAGCATATGGAAATATTGGACAAACATTTAGTTTAACGCTGCCGGCTCGATAATTTTATTCTGGTTTAATTTTAATACGATGGACTTAAAAAAAAAATTTTACACCTTAGTTGCTTGTTGGTTTTTTTTTAATTCTTGTTACTATTTGGGTAATAAGGAAACCTCCAACTTGGTGTTTCATGAATTAGAAGGAACATACTCATTGGATTTAAGTCAGACAAATCTTGGAGGATATTCTACAATACAGTACAAGAGTCTGGAAATAACGTTTAAGAATGATTCAACCTTCAGTTTAAGTATGAATGTCCCGTTCATATATGATAGTGTAGGTAAATGGGTTCCAACGAAAGGTGGTCTAGAAGATTGGAATTGGATTTTTTATAAAAATAACCCAAGAATTAGCACCCAGTTTAGTCAGGTTTGGACTGAAGATTCTATTTTTTATTTTAATAGCGCAACTCCTAAAGAAGGAGCGGAGGCTCTCTCGAAAATTTATTTTAGAAAAATAAAAAGGTAAGCCATTTTTTTGCATTGAAGTTTTAACTGAGCATTTCACAGGGATAAATCTCATCGGCTCTAAACACCTCACTCAATGCAACACCTAGGGCTTGGCAATTTTTCCATAATATTAAAAGACGGGTTTGTCTTGCAGTTCTCAATTTTTCTTACCTTGATAGGAGTGCTTGGTTTTCAAAAATCTTCAACACCCTCGGATGATGTTTTCACCAGCCAAATAACCAATTTACCCCAACAATTTCTTCCGCTACTTTTCTCGGGTTGCCAATTCCCGATCGAGTGTCGAACTTAATGGAAAAAAACTGGCATTTTAAAGATCATATGCCCATCTGGTTACTGCCTTCGGCCCTCCTATTGGAGCAACCGTTCACTTTAGCGGCTCACTTTTAACCCCTCAATTCCGGCCTCACGCCCGTACACACACTATTAAAATAGCTGTGTTATGCTAGGAAATATAGCCGCTCCAATTTAGCCAACAGATAACCTTTTTCGGTCTTTCTAATTTTCATACATTAGCTGTATCATAGTTCTTTGATGTGAACGAGACTTTTATCCGGGCGGGATGTTGATGCCGGGAAGAAAGTACTCGGCTGGAAGTGTTTATAGGTATGGGTTTAATGGGAAGGAGAATGATAATGAATTGAAGGGAGAGGGGAACCAGCAGGATTATGGGATGAGGATTTACGATCCAAGGTTGGGGAAGTTTTTGAGTGTTGATCCATTGACAAAAGAATATCCTGAATTAACGCCATACCAATTTGCAAGTAATAGGCCTATCGATGGCATTGATATGGATGGGTTAGAGTATTCGCCAGCTGGGCGGTATGGAAATAATCAATTGGCAGTTGACGCTACGGCAATACAACACTATCCTGCAGACCCTTTGATGCTGCGTAGACAAGTGGCTGAGGCTCCGGAAAGACAACGAATACAAACCGCCAAAGTGATTAGAGAAACAGTCATCCGGCAGGTTCAACCAGTCATGAGACAATATCGGGAACCGGATCTAGTTAGGCAAACAAAAAACAAAACTCTGGCTGCAAATTATAAAGCAACACATCCTGAGCAACCCGCAATTCTTAATAACAAGCACTATCAAAAATTTGCGGAGAATGTAGCGGTGCCGATGATCGAGGGTCTTGTTTTTGAAGGGGCTGGAAGATTGGTTTTTAGAGGTCTTGGAAACCTGTTTTCTACCAGAACGATTTATCGTACAATAGATGCTATTGAAGCTAATAGTATTAATACGTCGCAGAAGCTTTCTTTTGGACCTAATGGAGCGGAAATGAAACAGTTCTGGACCAATAAGACTGCCTATAATACCTATTTAAATGCTGCCGATGGCAGTTTTGCGAATGGATTCAAACTGGAAGTAAAAGTTCCCAAATCCTTGATAGGCCAAGAGAAAATTTTAAATACTTCCACCCAAGTTGATGATTTTTTGTTTAAACAAGGAACTACAAATTCTGCTACTGTGAATGGCCAATCTGCGTTAGAAAAGCTTAATAAATCGATAAAGGGTATCAAAATAACCAAGGAACTAGACTAATGAAAAACTCAAGACAAATTCAGGACACACTTTGTTTGCATCTAAAGGGCCAACTTATTTTTTGGGGAAGCCCTTCATCGAATTTCGTCGGTCCTATTAAAAAAGGATTACGTTTAGTTTTGTGGGGAAATTCTGACAAAAGGGCTACGTCTTGCGTATTTATTAATGATGTCGAATTTATCAACGGCGAAAAGGCAGAGGCAGAAATTATAATTCTAAGCTCTTTATCAATTGATCGGACAATCGATGTTGGAGCAAGTTATTCGATAGGTATACCGGGTATCAAACTTGCGGATTTCAAAATCGGGTATATATTAGGACAATGGAATAAAGAGATTCCCTCCCTGACAAAAAAGTAATTGCTACAAAAGAACTGCACCTGCACACCTGGGATAGTGTGGCAATTCCTCCAATGCAGGTGTTTCCCCTCCCTTCTAAAAAGCCTACACCCCATCCTTTACACGCCAATACCTGGTGTTTTCACCAAGATTGCAACAATTGCAAGCTAACTAATTTTCTCTTTCGAACTGGCTTAAGACAATGGAATCGATCATTTTATAAAAGATTATAGAGTCTTTATTAAACTTGGAAGCAGATGATGATCCCGAAGAATTTCGGGTCTTCGGCGTCTGCGGGAGGCGTCTGTGGGTTTTTAATTATTGGAAGACCTGCATCGGCAGCAATAGTAAACCATCAATTAAAAGCTGGTGGCTAACTTATTTCCCTTTTACGGGTTTATAAAAATTTACTGCTTCTTCTAAATATTCGGCAAGTCCTTCTTTTTTAAAATAGCCTCGCTTTGAGTAAACTACTGCTCCCTTTTTATCAACTTTTTCTATTTTGATTGGTATGCTATCATTATCTACTGTAACAAAAATCAACTTTACTTCCCAGAT
The DNA here is from genome assembly GCA_046593815.1 of Sediminibacterium sp. Lineage (GTDB taxonomy): Bacteria > Bacteroidota > Bacteroidia > Chitinophagales > Chitinophagaceae > Sediminibacterium. The sequence continues at coordinate 3,501 of JBKJQV010000104.1, forward strand.
TCTTTTAGGATGACTAGGAGAATAAACTTCTGTATTATGAAGTAGATTTAATAAATGTCCAATCCTATTTCTATCATCGATTTTTACTGTAGAATCAACCAAATTAACTTCCCATTTAGGTTGAGAGGGTTCCAAAATTATATTCTTGATTTCTTTATTCTCTAATTCATTAATTGAATCCCAATTTCCTAAAAAAATATATGGTAAAAATGATGGTACAATTAAAAACAAGATACCCAAAACGGGTAAAATTAATTTGAGCTTGTTTTTTTTATTCCTGATAAAAAAATATATTAGCAAACACAAAACCCCTGCTACTAAAAAAATTGTATTTATATTCATTGAAAGCTATTTGGGCTAGTTTTTAGATGGCGAAATAGTTGTCGGGGTTTCTGTTTTAGTTTCTTCTTTAGGATGCTCCTTATTAAAAGAGTCAATTTTTTCCTGCAAGGATTTATCAATATCTAGGACTTTTCCGGCATCGGAATTTAGCAATGGTCCTATTAATCTGTAAGTTGCTGCACTTGCACTTACGCCAATAGAACTAGGAGTAGATCCTTCACCAAACCAATTTATACTGCCAAAAGGTGATGGCCATGTATTATCTGTAGCATAAATCGTATTATGAATACCTAGTTGAGTTGTATAGAATGGCCCTTCGTAACTTTCTTTTGTAACATCTTTATCATCAGCTTTAGTCCGCTTATCTCGCATATCATCCAGCATTCCATAAGGCTTATATAAATTTAAAGCTGCTACAGACAACCCAACCTTGCTTCCTGCACTAGCCCCTGTACTTATGCCGCCATAACCATAAACCTGTGGTTTTCCTGCATCAGGGCCTCTAGTAAACAGGACTATTTCTGCACCTCCTACTACGGACACTTTATTCCCCTTAGAATATGAGATGCCTATAACAAAAGCGTCTTCATAGCTTTTATGTCCTGAATACCAAATATCATTTGTTTTCTGAATTACGGGAGTGTTAATTTCTTTATTAGATGTATAATTAACTTGAATAGCCACATCCTTATATGTAGTTCTAATAACTGCAACTATATTTTTATCCTTATCAAAAACATATACATCTCTACCATCAACATCTTTTAAGTAGATAGGATTACCAGCACAATAGTTATATGGACTGATGGAAGGATATTTTTTTTGCAGTGGGTCGGTACTAAGCCAACGACCTCCAAATCTTGTGTCCAATATTCTTGCTCCAAAGTCGTAATCATCATTTGATATTTCAGAGGACTTTTCCTTTCCTACAAACCCATAACGATATGAACTAGTGCCAGCACTGTATTTCCTTCCGGGCATCTGCATACCGCCCGGATAAAACTCAGCCCTTAAAAGTCAAAGAACTATTTAAAAGCTAATTTATGATATTAATATCAACGGGAGATATTTGTATGCGGCTTGCTTGGAGCCAAGCCGATGCAACTTTGCTGGGTACAGGAAGACCATCATCTAATGGAAAAAAAATTAGTTAGTTAAAAAATTGTTCTAATGCAGGTGCAAATCCCCGAAACTTTCGGGACATCGGCGTGTGCAGGTTGTGGGTTGAGCCTATGAAAAATAGGGAACACTTGCTTAGCGAAAAACCTTTCTAAGCGCCTTGAGCCCCTGCTGTTTTTGAGTTTTAACAGTGCTGCGGTGCAACTCAAGTTCATCGGCTATTTGCCCGGTTGTTTTGCCGTCCAGGTAATGCATCACCACCACCCGCCTGCTCGCCGGTGTAAGGTCTTTAAGAGCGGCATGAATAAGCCGGTACACTTCACTACTCACCATCAGTTCATAGGGGTTACTGCTTTCCTCCCTCACCGGCAAGCTACCGAGTAGCTTTAATTTTATCTTCTCTTTTCTCACTGCCTCAATACTGTCCCGATGCACAATCCTATACAAATAGGCTTTTATACCTGCGTAGCTATCCAGTTTGTAGTGCATTCTCCAGCTCTTCAAAAAGGCCTCTGAGGCTACTTCCTCCGCTACCATTCTGCACTTCGTTATTTGAAAAGAGTAGTGAACGAGTGCGGGATAAAACTCGTGATAGAAAAATGACAGTGCCTTCTCGTTTCCTTCTTGGAAAGAAAAGGCCATTTCAATTTTAATATCAGTACTATTTTTTTGCACAAAAAATGAGACTATTTGTATAATCAAATACTTGCCTATGGGTGATTGTCTTCAAGTTTGCATAAACTCACCTTTACTACTTTGAAAACATTGAGTGAAAAGTAAGATCGACCAGTACGTTATTAATCAGGTAAAAGAGAAAAGAATTGAAAGAAACTTTTCCCAGGCCGACTTAGCATTTGAACTAGGGATGTCCGTAGGCTTTATTGGAAAAGTGGAAAGTAACAGATACGCCTCACACTACAACCTTAAGCACTTAAATATTCTCTCCAAGATTTTAAAATGTAGCCCGCAGGATTTTCTTCCCAAAAAAGCTTTGTAGTAATCATTCCAGCTTAATCCCCACTCAGTGATAAAGATATACATTATTATTAAACAATCACCTATAGGTGATTGTGAAATTTTCTGAGATACATGAGTTTTACGCTACCAATAAGTGATTAATGCGCACCCTAATAGAACAACATATTATTAACCAAGTCAAAAAAAGGCGGGAAGTTTTGGGATTATCCCAAGAGAAGTTGGCATTTGCATTAGGTTTTGAGTCGCAGGGTTACATTAGTAAAATTGAAAGTTCAAATCCTAAATATGATGATACCTATAACATCAATCACCTGAATGATATCGCTAAGATTCTAAAATGCTCACCTAAAGACTTTTGGCCAGATATCCCACTCTAGGCAAAATACAAATTGTATTATATTTGGACTTAGACCCCACCATCCTAGAACCAGACCGATACAACCTCCTCATAACGGTGACGCTGGATATTAAAAAGCTTAAGGTAGAAGCGCAAGAAATATTTAAC
>JBKJQV010000334.1:0-13342 GCA_046593815.1 Sediminibacterium sp.
AACAATGCCAACTTAGAAATACTCTGAGATTTAGAATCATAGATTAAAGCAATGGTTTTATAGTCGGTATTTTTTTGCCTCATTACCTTCTTAATTAAAGGAATAGAAGCCCAAGTATAATTATATTGTTTAGAAGCATAAGTATCCAGTTTCATGTTTAACCCTTGAAATCTGGGAAACAATAAATAAATTGCTACTAGCAACATGAAAAGTGATACAGGTTTGAAGTATTTTTTTCGAATGCCATTGCAAAAGTCTAAAGAAAACTGCCCTGGTTTTGTAATAATCGTTTTAAGTGTTGTAAAGAAACTACCTTCAAAATGAGTAAGAAAGTGAAATGCTTCTTCAAACAAATGGATAACACTTTTTGAATTGCTATTAAATACTTTTTCGCCACAAATATTGCAGAATTTGCCAGTGAACTGGTTGGCACAATTTTTACATAATTGTTGCTGGTTAAGCATTATTTATTTACTTTAGGTTTTAATTTTTTAACCAATCGATTGGTTATCATAACTGATATTATAAATAACCAAAGGCTATAATTGATGTATTCGCTATTGAAGTTACTAGCAATAGCAACAACTAATAGTATTAAAAAAGATATTGCCATTGCAATTGCCGGAGCTACATTTTTTTTATACTGATATGCTTTTTCTTCATTATTTATTTCTTTACACAAATACGGTTTTGTTTTAAAAACATAGTGTGCTAAAATTGCATTAGTAATAAATAAAAAAACAATATTCCCAATGTATAAAACAATTGGAAGTGGAAATGAAGGTCTAGTATGAGTAATACCTGTAGCAACAAATGGAAATGTTACTATAAAAAAAAGATTGAGCAAGTTTAAAAAAATTACACCGTTATTATAAGATTTTAAATAACTAAATAATTTTAAATGCCTAGCCCATGAAATTCCAATAAAGAAAAAGCTTATAATAAAAGCGGAAAAATGAGCTATCACTGGTTTAAACATTACATACAATGAAAATCCATTTTTATAATTTTCTGGAAGTTCGGGAAATTTAATTTCAATAATTAAAAGTGTTATAGCAATAGCAAATACTGCATCACTAAAAAGAATTACTCTTTCTAACTCGAATTCTTTTTCAAACTCTTTTTCTAATTCTTTTTTAAAATCAGTCATCATTTATTACATTTAATTAATGCTTTTACTTCATCTAAAATAGTTCTTTCATTATTTAATCTAGGGATCTTATGTTGCCCTCCTAATTTTCCTTTTTGCTTTAACCATTCATAAAAAACACCTTTGTCTAAAGCTTCTACAATAGGTAATCCAAGAGCAATATCTTTATACCGTTTTGCTTCATAATCGCTGTTCAACGATTTAAGCGCAGAATCTAATTCATAAGCAAATTGGTCAGTATTGGCGGGACTTTCGTCAAATTCAATTAACCATTCATGTGCGCCTTTATTGTTATCTCCAAAGTAAATTGGTGCTGCGGTATAATCAATAACCATTAAGCCGGTTTTGTGAGAAGCTATAGCAATTGCTTTATCAGCATTTTCGGCAATTACCTCTTCTCCAAACGCATTTATATATTGTTTTAATCTACCACTTACTTTAATTTTAAATGGATAGGTAGATGTAAATTGAATTGTATCGCCAACTAAATATCTCCATAAACCGCCATTAGTACTTATTACTAAAGCATAATTTTCTCCGACTACTACTTTATTTAATCCTATCGTTTGAGGATTAATTTTCCCGTATTCTGCTACAGGCATGAATTCGTAAAAAATTCCATTTTCAACAAATAGTAACATGCCTTCTTCATCTGGCGAATCCTGTGCAGCAAAAAAACCTTCGCTTGCATTGTACATTTCTAAATAACTACAACCATCTCCTATTACTTTTTTAAACTGTTCTTTATAGGGAGTGAAAGAAACACCTCCATGAATATACAATTCAAGATTGGGCCACACTTCTTTTAAATTCTCTTTTCCTGTTATTTCTAAAATTCTTTTAATCAATATTAATGTCCATGTAGGAACTCCAGCAATAGATGTTACATCTTCATTTATAGTGCTTTGAGCAAGTTGTTCAATTTTATTATCCCATTCATCCATTAGTGCAATAGATAACTCAGGGGTTCTAATCCAAGTAGCCCACATCGGTGTATTTTGTAATAACACAGCACTTAAATCTCCATATTGCATGTCATCATTAACCTGACTAATCTGGTGACTTCCCCCTATAACTAAAGCTTTTCCTGTTAGCAAATCACTTTCATTGTTATTATTATAATAAAGAGTTAGCACATCTTTAGCGCTTTGAAAATGGCAGTCGTCTAAACTTTCTTGTGTAATAGGAATGAACTTACTTTTATCACTAGTTGTACCGCTACTTTTTGCAAACCAATTTACTGGTGTATTCCATAATACATTTTCTTCCCCTAGCATAATGCGTTCGATATAGGGTTTGATATCGTCATATTCATGAATGGGTATAGCCTCTTTGAATTTGCGAATATTAAATAATTGATTAAATCCATACTTTTTACCAAACTCAGTATACTGACCGTGAGTAACAAGGTCTTGCAATACTTCTCGTTGTGCTGATATGGGGTCATTCATCCACTGTTCTATTCGCCAATGTCTGAGGCGAGCTAACCTTGATATAGTATTGCTTATTAACTTCATATTGGGGCATGGCAAAATACACTATCCCTAGCATATAAGCAATATCCAATAATTATTTAATAGGTATCCATCGATGGATTATCACGGGCCATATCGATAATCCAGTCTTTTCTCTTCAATTCGAAGTTGGTGCCTAGGTATAAACGTCGTACCTGATCGTCTTCAGACAATTCTTCTGCCGTTCCGTGTTTAAAAATTTTACCTTCTATTAATAGATAGGCTCTATCACAAATGGAGAGGGTTTCGTTTACGTTATGGTCTGTAATTAGGATGCCAATATTTTTATATTTCAATCTAGCTACAACGGTTTGAATATCTTCAACTGCAATAGGATCCACGCCAGCAAAGGGTTCATCTAATAAAATAAATTTTGGATCTACTGCCAATGCTCTAGCAATTTCAGTTCTTCTGCGCTCACCCCCACTAAGGCTATCGCCATTATTGGTTCTTACATGATGTAAATTAAACTCGTCTATTAATTTCTCCAATTTGTTTGATCTCTCACCTTTGGTGAGGTTTGTCATTTCTAAAACCGCCATGATATTGTCTTCTACACTTAGTTTACGGAACACACTGGCTTCTTGGGGTAAGTATCCAATACCCATTTGCGCTCTTTTATACATAGGCAGCTTGGTAATATCAGTATCATTTAAAAAAACCGAACCCTTATCGGGCTTAATTAAACCAACTACCATATAAAAGCAAGTGGTTTTGCCTGCTCCATTTGGGCCAAGTAATCCAACAATTTCACCTTGCTTTACCGAAACAGACACATTATTTACGACTGTTCTTCCTTTATAACTTTTCTCAAGGTCTTTGGCGTATATGGTTAGATTCACTAGGATTACTTTTAGTAAAAATAAAGAGAATGTGGGGAGGAATAGTAAAAAAGCTGTTAATGTATTATATTTTTAGAATTATCTTTATGAGCAGCGCAATATTGATCTTTAGCGTCTGTAATAATCTTGTGCGTATACTAATTAAACTGTTATTGAGTGTTTGTCTTGCATTACTTTTTACAAGTGATATGCACGCCCAAAAATGCGCCACTAATTTAGATTTCGAAAACACTAATACTTTATTTTGGGATTGTGATACAGGAAGATCATCGGTTAATGGCAACACTTATTTCCCAAGTGGAGAAATTTATAATAGACATACAGTAATAAGGAACAGTTCAATAAATTTAGACCCTTATGGAAAATTTCCTATTAATTGTCCAAATGGAAGTGGTTATGCGTTAATGTTAGGTAATAACTCTACAGGTGCTCAAACTGAAAAAGTGAGTTATACTTTTACAATTCCTACTAATGCAAACGTGTATAGTTTAATTTATTGGTATGCAGTAGTGTTTCAAAACCCCGGACATGCGCCCATAGAACAGCCAAAATTTAATGTTAACGTTACAGACCTTACCACAAATCAACGAATTGATTGTGCTTCTTTTGAATATGTAGTAAGTAAAAATTTACCTGGTTTTGAAACTTCAACTGTATTAACAAATGTTGAATTTAAAAAATGGACTCCAGTTACTGTAAATCTCTCCAATAAAAGTGGTCATGTAATTAAAATTGAATTTGCTACTTCCGATTGTACAAGGGGAGGGCATTTTGGTTATGCTTATGTTGATATTGATAGTGATTGTGGACTTCCGCTAAAAGGAGCAGGATATTGTAGTGATGTTGATACCGTTGAATTGGCTGCCCCTTTTGGCTATAAAGCATACCAATGGTATACCAATAATTTTCAAGATTTGATAAGCAATCAAAGCAAAGTTGTACTTAGTCCTCCTCCACCACTTGGAACAAAATACGCTGTTATTCTTATTCCATATGAAGGTTTTGGATGCCTCGATACACTAATTTCTGTAATTAAATCGGGATACATTCCACCATTTAATGTTTCAAACAAACAAGTTTGCGAGGGTGATAGTGTGTTGTTAGATGTTGGATTTAATAATACTGCTTTGAGTTACAATTGGCTTCCGGTAATTGGAATAAGAAACCCGGATTTAAGTAAAACTTTTGCATTTCCTAAAGAAACAATTGTTTATAAATTAAAAGTAATTGATACTGCTTCCGGTTGTACCAAAGAAAGGGATATTAATATTGAAGTAATTAAGCAAGATCCTGCAGTTCAAATAAAAGGAGATACAATAGCTTGTGGAATTAAACCATATACGGCTGAATTTACACTGATTTCTGGTGCAATCATTCAATGGCATATTAATGGCATTACTATACCTGGAGAAAATGGAAGTGTTTTTACTCCAAAAAAAGCTGGTTTATATAAAGCAACTTTACAAACTGCAGGTTGTTTAGTTTCAACAAGAAACATATTATTGAGACCAAGTAATTCTCCTATTTCTAGCTTTACTCTAAATAGTAATTCGCAATGTTTAACTGGCAATAATTTTTTAGCAACTTCAGGAAATGCAGGTGTGTATCCAATTTCAAGGCAATGGGATTGGGGGAATGGAAAGTTAGATGTAGATAGTATTAAAAATTATATTTATCCTGTAGCAGGTAATTATAGATTGTTATTAACAACCACCACTAAAGATGGATGTTTTGATACAATAGGTAAAAATATTACTGTGCACGCGCCTCCTTCTCCATCATTTACTGTAGAAAATCCTTGTGAAAAAACACTTACTAATTTCACTAATACTACACTTTCAATTCCTGGAAGTACAATTAGCTATACTTGGAATTTAGGTAACTCGAGTACAATATATAATACTACTAATGTAATTTTCACCTTCCCAAATTCAGGTTCATTTAATGTGAACTTAAAAGCAGTTTCCGATAATTGTATTGTACCAGTTGAATTTTATAAAACTGTTGCAATTATTCCAGCTCCACAAGGAAGAAGAAAGGTAATTAACACTGCATTTGATTTGCCAACAGTAATCGAAACAATTAATAAGGGAGTAAAATATAAATGGAATCCAGCCATTAATCTTACTGATAACCTACTATCAAATCCTGTTTTTTCTGGTCCAGCAAGTGCTACTTACTTAGTTGAAATAGTCAATCAAATTGGCTGTAATATTGTTGATACAGTTTCCGTTCAATTATTTGATAAGATATCTATCTTGGTACCAACTGCATTCACCCCAAATGGAGATGGCAAAAACGATCGATTATCGCCTATTTTAATAGGTATAGATAAAATGGAATATTTTAGAATATGGAATAGATGGGGTGTATTAGTATTTGAAACCAAAACACCTAAACCAGGTTGGGATGGAACTTACAATGGAATTAAACAAGAACCAGGAACATTTGTTTGGGAAGCAACGGCACAAGGTATTGGAGGTGTAATAGTAAAAAAAGAAGGATTGGTTACCCTGCTTAGATAAAACTATTTTACAATCAATAATTTATAAAATTTTTCAATTTCTGCCTTTTCTGTAGAGGTAAGTAATTCGTTTTTGTTGAATTTGGCGAACAAAAAAACAACTCTTTTGTGTTGAGGATATTTTTCAAGAATAATATTCATTTTACTTCCTAAAGCTTCATCTTTTACATATAAAGGAGTATTAATAATTGCAGGTGCTTTTTCTCTAGTATGCATTTTATTAATAGTGGCTTCTAAGGTAGCTAACCAATTGGGGGGTATAGTAGGAACCTTGGAAGCTTTTAAAAACAACCCTTCCAGCTGTTTTTTACTTAAACTACCTCTATTTTCATATTGATGCATGAGGCTCATTACAAAAAGCGCATCTGGATTATGCTGATAGCAAGCTTCTAGTATTTTATCAATGATATCTAGTTTACCCTTTGTGGCCATTCATACAAAGATAGCTTAGTATTAAATAACTAATTAATTGGCAATGGTATTTGAACTGCATGATTAATTGCAAGCGTTTCTATATTTTGAACAAAGGCTACTATTGAATATTTTTCATTAGCGTTATTTGGTGGAATCAGGAATGAATCTCTACCTTTTGAAGTGTTCTTAGATAAAATATTTTGAACAATATTTGTATGATTTAATATACTACCGCTATTCTCCCCTCTTTTTACTGCAACAGTAGCGTTTGCTAAAATAAGTTCAATTAAAACGACTTCGTTTTTTTTAAGACCATCAAAATTATATTCAAAATTTATTGAACCATTATTTGATTTGTCGATAGTTAACTGAACTACTTTATCATCTATGCTTTTATAGTTACTGATTGCATTCCATAATAATTTTTTATCGGAACCAACAAACTGCGCTTGTCCGTTTACAATTGCCTGAGGCGTATATACCGATTCTGGATTTAGTTTTCGGCTGTATGCTCTTTGTCGTTCGCTAAATATTGCTTTACTAAAAGGATCTTTCCACCCAAGTCTATCCCAATAATCAACATGATAACTCAAGACTATAATTTCATTTCCAAAACTGGATTGTGCGCTTGTTAGTAAGCGATCAGCAGGAGGGCAACTTGAGCAACCTTCAGAAGTAAATAACTCAACTACAGTTGGAGTTGGCTTAGTGTTAAGTTGAAGAAAAATGAAATAAGGTAAAGCGAGAAGTTTTAAATTATATAAAAGCATGGCGATTTTTTACAGATTGACGGCAAATACTGCTTTTACTTACATATAATTTGTTAAAGAATACCCTTATCAACCACGTTATCAATAGTAACAGCTATTCGTTTATTTTTTAAGCCAATATTAACCAATATCATACCAAAAAACAGAATAATTGCACTAAAAATTAAGCATTCATTCATTAAAGGTATTAGTATATTATTCATTGCAGCAATACCTTGTGTCATTAAAAATAATTCATTTATTATTACGCCTGATGTAAAAACAACTAGTCCATAAACAATTAATTTATTATTGGGAAGTAGTTGCTCTGCAAAAGAATAGCCAATTAAAAACAATGAAATTGCGCCTAATAAAATTAAATGCAGATAACCAATTACAATTGGCCTAAACCCATACGCCAGTTCACTTAATGACGGAATAGTGGAGCCTAATTGCAAGAGTATTTTTATTGTTAAAGCCAGGAAAGATAAAATTAATAGCCAATTAGCATAACTATTTAAATTGCTAAATAATGGCTTTTTAATTTTTTGCAGAACTTGTATAAATATACCCCATCCGATTAATTGTGCAATGGCAGAAAGCACTACTAAAATGTAAACACCTAGTTGTAGTTTTAGCCATAGAGCTGATAATAAATAAGCTGGGAAACAAGAGATTATAAATATCCAAAAAATTATTTTCATTTTGTTAGAATCAATTCCTTGAATACAAATCTTATTCATTATTAATCCCATACATGCAAAAAAGAACCAACCATTATATTGAAAATGCAAGAAAAAATATACGGATAAGAGATACCAGTTTTGATGAATTATTTTATTCGCCATCATAAATGCTAATGCAAAAGCACCTAGCGCAGAAAATGCATTGAGTAAAACAGCCGATTTAAACCAATAGGCAGAAATATTTTGCTTATGCATATTATTAACTTCTTTCCAAATTTGAATTGCAAAAATCCAAGAAACAATTATTGATAATGTAGAAAAACTTATTGAAACAATAGAGTATCCTTCTACAGCAAAACTAAAAAGCATTCCGAAGGCTGAAACTAAGTTAGTAATTAAAAGTATTCTGTATTTAAAAAACAGATTAGTATTGCTTTGCTTAGATAATGAATGAATCATTAAAGTCATTAGTAATTGAGTAACCCAACCAGTAAATGCAAAATGTGAGTGGGCATGCAACAAATGTTTCTGATCAATAAATGGTAATGAAAACACAATCTTATACCTAAGTATTAAACCAATAAAAGCAACTATTAATAAATTTAAAAATGTAGTTCTAATCCAAGCATTAATAGTAGGAAACATTTTTTTATTTAAAACAAAATAACTACAGTAAAAACGATAACAATATGATTCAAATCATATCTAACAATAAACCTTGCCCTTATCTATTAACAACTCGCCATTATTATGCATTGTTCGGATTGTTCTAATTACCGTTTCAACCCTTAACCCTATCATATCAGCAATTTGCTGACGGGTAAGTACAACTTTACTGCAATTGGAACATATGTTTTTTTGATTTTTTTTAAAATAGGAAAATAAATGTTTAATACTTTGTTCGGGATGATGGTTTGCCAAAACGCCCAATAACATAAATTTAAAACGCAACTTTTCTGCAAAATTTTTAGTAACGTTAAAATGTATTTCTGGGTTTTGATTTAATAACTTTAGAAATATTGGCTTAATTAAACGAACTACTACTACATTTTCATTAGCAAAACTAGTAGCTGCATAAACTCCTCCATCAAACAAAGGGATTTCTCCAAAACAATCTCCTGGCCAAATCATTACTTGTAAAATTTCTTTTCCTTCTTCATCAATATTAACCCATCTAATACTACCACTAACTAGTTGATAATAAAATGAGCAATTACCACCTTCTTGAAAAATTATTTCTTCCGCTGCGTACTTTTTATACGTTCCTCCCCAAGCCAATAATATATCTATATCTATAACCATAAAAACTACTACTTAATAAGAATCGAAGGTAGTTGGTTATTAATTTTTATAATATGATTAAAAATCAGTGGGTTTATGATATTAATCATGTTTTTATAAACATGATTGAACGCATAATTTCTACAATTGAGTGTATGTAATCTTGCAATGTTATTAAAACAAATAAAAATATAAATATGAAAAAAATAACATTAGTAGCAATTTTAGGGTTTTTAATGGCCGCTTGTGGCGGAGGAAACTCTCATGCCATTGATTCTACTGTTTCAACTGAAAAAAGCGTTTCAACGGATGTCGCAAATCCTTCTTATGATCCAAATAGAGGAGAAGGTAAATTTAAAGACGTAATAGTAACTGGAGCAATTGATAAGACAATGGCTGAAAAAGGGTTCAAAACTTATGGGCTTAAATGCAGCAGTTGCCATAAAACTACTGAAGAGAAATTAGTTGGGCCAGGATGGAAAGGAGTAACATCAAGGTATTCAGCTGCATGGATTATGAATTTTATAACCAATCCAGATGCTATGCTCAATAAAGACCCCAAAGCGCAGGCACAATTAGAAATTTGTTTGGTTCGCATGCCAAATCAAAATTTAGTTGATGGAGATGCGAGAGAACTTTATGAGTTCATGAGAAAAAATGATGGTATAAAATAAAAATAATTAATACGTATTTAAAAATGAACATATGAATTTTCATCAACTCAAATTAATTTCAATCATTTGCTTATTTGCTACTGTATTTTTTAGTGCCTGTAAGCCTAAAAACGTAGGTGATGCAGTAAGCTCAGATGCTGCGTCTAAAACCTACGTAGCACCCGGAAAATACGATGACTTTTACAATTTTGTTTCAGGTGGCTTTAGCGGACAAATGAGCGTGTACGGATTACCAAGCGGCCGCCTGTTAAGGGTTGTACCCATTTTTTCTGTTAATCCCGAAAATGGCTATGGCTATTCGGAGGAAACAAAACCTATGCTGAACACTTCGCATGGTTTTATACCATGGGATGATCAGCATCATCTAGATCTTTCCCAAACAAATGGAGAAATTGATGGACGCTGGATATTTGCTAATGCAAACAATACGCCTCGTGTAGCAAGAGTTGATTTATCAACTTTTCATACAGCAGAAATTCTTGAACTACCCAATAGTGCTGGCAACCACTCCTCACCTTTTATAACAGAAAATACGGAATATGTAGTGGCGGGCACTAGGTTTAGCGTACCTCCAGATGATGTAAATGGAGATGTACCTATTAACACATACAAAAAGAATTTTAAAGGCACTATCAGTTTTATTAGTGTAGATAAAACAAACGGCAATATGGATATCGCTTTTCAATTGCAATGCCCACCTGTAAATTTCGATCTGAGTCACTCAGGCAAAGGTGTATCGAGTGGCTGGTTTTTCTTTAGTTGCTATAACACAGAGCAGGCTAATACTCTGCTTGAAGTAAATGCTTCTAAAAAAGACAAGGATTTTGTAATGGCAGTGAACTGGAAAATGGCAGAACAATTAATTAAAGAAGGTAAGGGCCGCAAGCAAGCTGTAAAATACGCCAGCAATCGATATGATGAAAAAACGCATGCAGCTACTTCTACCATTAAAAATGAAGTAACCGTGATGGATGTTACCCAGTTTCCAGGATTAGTATATTTTATACCCTGCCCCAAATCGCCACATGGCTGTGATGTAGACCCAACTGGCGAATACATCATTGGTAGTGGGAAACTGGCTGCATTGATCCCCGTTTTTAGTTTTACTAAAATACAAAAAGCAATTACCTCAAAAGATTTTGCTGGTGAATACAATGGTATTCCAGTAATTAAATATGAAGCTGCTTTGTACGGTGAAGTGAAGAAGCCAGGCCTTGGGCCATTGCATACAGAGTTTGATGGAAGAGGTAATGCCTACACAACCATGTTTGTGAGCAGCGAAGTGGTTAAATGGAGTATTAAAGATTTAAAAGTGTTAGACAGGGTTCCTACATATTATTCTCCTGGTCACTTAATGATTCCTGGTGGAGATACAAAACATCCAAACGGAAAATATCTTGTAGCGTATAATAAAATCACTAAAGATCGTTTTTTACCGACCGGCCCTGAACTCGCCCAAAGCGCTCAATTGTTTGACATTAGCGGAGATAAAATGCAACTGATACTCGACTTTCCAACAATTGGTGAACCACACTATGCACAGGGTGTAGCTGCAAGTGTAATCAGGGATAAATCTATTAAATTTTTTAAGATTGAAGAAAATAAGAATGCATTTGTTTCAATGGGAGAAAAAGCAACCAAAGTAGTTCGCAATGGTAACCGAGTGGATGTTTACATGACAGCTATCCGCAGTCACCTTACACCTGATAATATTGAGGGAATCCGTATAGGTGATGAAGTTTATTTCCATGTAACCAATATTGAACAAGACTGGGATGTGCCACATGGCTTCGCAGTAAAAGGTGCACCAACAGCAGAGTTATTAATAATGCCTGGCGAAACATCCACTTTAAAATGGGTTCCAGATAGAGTAGGTATTATACCATATTACTGTACTGATTTCTGTAGTGCATTGCACCAAGAAATGCAGGGCTATGCAAGGGTATCACCGGCTGGTAGTAATGTTCCATTAACATTCAGCACTGGTACAAATATGCCAAAAGAAGATAGTACCCAAAAAAAATAAATTGAACCTTTTATTTCCTGTCCAATTTTATTTTTAAAAATGCTTGTATGAAAAATAATAGAATTTCTACTATTTCCAAGGTAATACTCATTTTGTGTGCTTTGAGTTTAGCAGTAGTTTTATTTGTACCCATGTGGCGGATAGATTTAGATGCGCCTCAATATCCTGAAGGATTAAGAATGTTGATTTATGCCTATAAATTAGCAGGGAATATAGATATCATTAATGGCCTTAACCATTACATTGGTATGAAAACCCTGCATGTAGATGATTTTCCGGAGTTTAAAATATTGCCATGGGTCATTGGATTTTTTGCTTTGCTTTTAATTGCTACTGCTATTGCAGGTAAAAGAAAATGGATCAATGTTTCCTTTGCTTTATTTGTAACTTTTGGAGTAGTAGCCATGATAGATTTCTGGAAATGGGAATATGAATACGGTCACAATTTGAATCCCGAAGCTGCTATTATTGTACCGGGCATGGCCTACCAGCCACCGCTAATTGGCTTTAAACAGTTATTAAATTTTGGCGCATATTCTATGCCCGATATTGGAGGATGGATTTTTGTAGCAGTTGGAGCCATACTATTAGGGTTGGTTTTATTTGAATGGAAAAGAAAAAAATCAATTTCTTCAAGCTCAACACTACTGCCTATTTTGATTATGGTATTTTCCATTTCTATTTTAAGTGGATGCAGTACTCAACCTCAACCGCTTAAAATTGGAAAAGATAATTGTGATTTTTGTAAAATGACGATCAGTGATCATCGGTTTGGCGCTGAAATCATTACTAAAAAAGGTAAGATTTTTAAGTTTGATGATGAGAAGTGTATAATTGGTTTTTTAAATACTAAGAAAGTAGCAAAGGAGGATATATCTGGGATTTATTTTGTTGATTTTAGTATCACAGATAAACTGGTTAGAGTAAATGAAGCTTACTTTTTACAATGTCCTGCTTTAAAAAGTCCGATGGGTGGCAATATTGCTGCCTTTTCAAATGAAGATAGTCTTGCCAAAACTTTCCAACAAGTAAATGGTAATAAAATTTCGTGGGAGGAAATGCAAAAATGAGATTATTCGCGCTCATAGTTGTATTCTTCTTTTATGCAGAAGCATCTGCTACAACTATACATGCAGGAGCAAAGCAAATCTATAAAAGTATCACATCAGCGGTGGCAGCAGCCTCTTCAGGCGATACTGTTCTGGTTGATGCAGGTTATTACATGGAAAAAAAGCTTGAAATAAAAAAATCAATTGTGCTTAAGGGATTTAATTACCCTGTATTGGATGGACAGAAGAAGTATGAGGTTATTTATGTTAAAGCTGATGGTGTAATAATAGATGGCTTCCGTGTTATCCATTCAGGCATTTCAAGTATTGATGATATCAGTGGAATTAAAGTGGTTGACAGTAAAAATATAATTATCCGAAATAATATAATGGAAGATAATTTCTTTGGAATACATATTCAAAATGTGACAAA
>JBKJQV010000347.1:0-48974 GCA_046593815.1 Sediminibacterium sp.
GGAAAAACAAAAGTGTTTTGTTTGTATTTTCCACCTGCTTTGCTTAAAGCTGACTTGACTTGTGGATAATCACTAGAAATGTGCATGGTTCACGGAAACGTTGTTTATTTACCGGAACAGCAATTAAGTAATTATCCACAAGTCAAGTCAGCTTTAAGCAAAGCAGGTGGAAAATACAAACAAAACACTTTTGTTTTTCCTAATGACGCTAAGCCATATATGGACTTGCTCATAGGTGGCAAAAAGGTAAATATTCAAAAAGAGTTTCAATTTTTTGCAACTCCAAAGGCATTAGCGAGCAAATTAGCCAGGATGGCATTCATAGAGTCTGGTCAGGTAGTATTGGAGCCTTCAGCAGGACAAGGCGCTATTGTGCAAGCAGTCAATGAGCTTGTATCAAATGTAAAAATAGATGTTTGCGAATTAATGGAATTGAATCAAAAAGTTTTGAGAGACACTACCAACACCAGTTTTATTTGCTCGGACTTTTTAGAAATACCCGATGGATACAAAAATCATTATGATGTGATAATTGCCAATCCTCCTTTCACAGGAAATCAAGACATCATACATATTGAAAAAATGCATGAATGTTTGAAAAAAAGTGGGCGGTTAGTAACTATTGCATCAAATAGCTGGAGAACTGGAAGCCAAAAAAAACAAGTAGCTTTTCGTGAATGGTTGGATGAAATCGGAGCAGATATAGAAGACATTTCGGCAGGAGAATTTAAAGAAAGCGGAACAATGGTTGGTGCTTGCATTGTCTCACTTTGGAAGATATAATAAATAAATTAAACGGGGGTGGTGCGTGGTAACTATTGGTCAAAGCGCATCGCCATTTTAAAAGAAGATTAAATAAAAAATCAACATAAAATGGCTTATAAGAAAGTGAATTTATGCCCCGCAATATATTGAAAGTGTTTCTGAAAGTGATTTTGAAAATATACAAAAGCTATTACAACCACATTTAGATAAACTAGCAAAGATTTGGCTTCCTTTTACGGTTTCTGAATAATTACTGCTAACAGATTGTGGCTTTATTTCAGTTGCGAATTTCGTAACTGTATATTTTCCGCCGCCACTAAACGTAATGCGAAAGGTGAACGTAATTTTACCACTAAACTCGCAATTGGATAAAACCGCTGTTAGTGGCTGGGCGGATTATAACCACTAAATATAAATAGAATGACAGCAAAAGAATGGCTTGATGTAATGAAACAGGCAGCAGATTATAACCCTGTAATGACAGCATTGATTGAGAAGTATGGCGATATGTTATTAGAAGAACAGAACTTAGCAATTAAAAATTTCCGTGTAGCTGGTGTTACCAGCATGTCTTCGCTTATGCACCACTGCGGTAATGAATTAACCGAAAAGGAGGTTTTTCACGACCACTGCCTAAAATGTAGTGAATACATAAGCGAAGATTGATGCTAACGGATGGTGCTTTGCGAGGTTGTGAACTTCGTAACTACAATTATTCAACTTAAAATAAATATAAATGCGAAACGAAAATATGATTGAATCACAGGATTCACAATCTTGCAAAACACGTGTTACAGGCATTACGGGTTTGAATGTACTATCTCTTTTTGACGGTATGAGTTGCGGACAAATTGCACTCCAAAAAGCAGGGATAAAAGTAAATCAGTATTACGCTGCCGAAATAGATAAACACGCTATGAAAGTAACGCAACACAATTTCCCAAACACTATTCAGTTGGGAGATGTAACCAAAGTAAAAGTAAAAAAACTTTACTTATCGGAGGTTTATTCGTATATTTGTAATTATGATAATAATTTACAAAGCAAAATTTCCGAATGGGAAATGTTATATTGGATTGACAAGAAATTCACTATGTCAACGAAAATCGGAACACAAAAGCCGAATGAAGGACAAAAAGTACAACAATTTACTGTTTTACAATGCATTGAGGAAATACTCTTTTCAAGCAATACTTTGGGAAGTATTGGCAAAAATGGAAACGATAGAAGAAGCCGAAAAGATGGAAATAAGGATGATTTTAGAAAATCCTTCAAACTACAACGTAGCTGCTGGTGGTATGACTATGAGTTTTACCCCAGAAATTTGCAAGAAAATATCGGAAAGTCAAAGAGGGGTACAGAAAACGGAAATTCAAAAAAAGAGAATATCGGAAACATTAAAGAAGAGGTTTTCAAACAAAAACGAGAGGTATTTGATTTCGGAAAGAACCAAAAAAGCGATGTGGAAGCCAGAGGTGAGGGAAAATTATTTGAAAGGTCGGGAGAAAATAAATTACAAAGAGAGGTCAAAGAAAAAGAGGGAAACGGAGGAAGTGAAGAGATTGATTCTATTAAAGAAATTATCCGAGAATTACAAGCATGGGATGAAACTAACGGAATTGAAAGTGATTACTGGAATATCCTACGACTTCATAAGGAGGAACAAGTTACGGTGGTTGAGCATGAATATGGATTTCAAATCTTTAAAGGAAGTATAAATCTTTGTATTGGCGGCAGCCCCTGCCAAGGGTTTAGTTTTGCAGGTAAACAATTGAATTTTGACGACCCAAGAAGTAAATTATTTTTTGAATTTGTAAGACTATTGGACGAAACGAAACCAAAATACTTTTTACTTGAAAACGTGCTTATGAAAAAAGATTACGAGCAAATAATTACAGAACATTTAGGAGTTGAACCAATATTTATAAACAGTTCTTTAGTTTCTGCTCAAAACAGAAAACGCCTTTACTGGACGAACATACCAAACGTAAGCGAGCCAAAAGACAAAGGAATAACCTGGGGTGATGTACGAGAACGAGGTGTAAATACTGAAAGCTATTACTACACAGAAAAAGCAATGCAATGGCTGGCAAGAGTGAGCCAAAAGAAGAATAAAACTTTAACGGTTCATTCTGATAATGACAAAATGCAAATGCTTGAAGCAAGTCATCATAAAAAATATAGCAATCAAAGATTTTTTGGAATAGTAGATTTACCTGAAAACGAACAAGCTATTGCAGCGATGAGAGGCAGGTATTTAATTGACGGTAAAAGACAAGACGGTAAACAAAAAACAGAAGGATTGACAAAGCAATACATTGAATTTAGGTACGATGGTAAAACAAATGCACTAGCTACTGTTGGAAAAGATAATGTAGTAGTTCCTTTTACTTTACCAAATAGAATACCTGCTGATGAATTTTTCTTTAGGTACATAACTCCTTTAGAATGCGAAAGATTGCAAACTGTACCCGATAATTATTCTGCTATTGTAAGCAATTCTCAAAGGTATAAAATGTTAGGCAACGGATGGACAGTTGATGTAATAGCTTACATCTTCGGAGGACTTTCGTAGTATTGCCTGTAACGTTTGCGGCTTGGCGATGTTGCCGCTTCCGCAGCCAAATTGAAAAACAAAAGTTGATATTATGAATAAAAGTCTAATAGATATTCACGGCAATATTGCCAAACCGTTTGTTACCTGCTGGGCGGTCAATCAGTAGGAACTAAAAACTAATAAAATGAAAAGATTTATTTTGGTAGAAGTCCCAACAGAAGCAACAGAAGTTTTTATAAATAATGTTGGATGTCTTAGATATTCGCATAATAAAGGCAGAGAATCAACAGCTATTGAACCAACTCAAATAGGGCATTATTTAGAAAAAGACAAACATAGGATAGTTGGTGAATCGTTAAGCGAAAACAAAAGACGGATTGTCATTGAAATGGATGAATGGTAGCCTTGCAGGTAACGTTTGCAGCTTTGCGAAGGCAGGGCAATTGAAATACAAATGTTCAAACACTTGATGAAGATAAATTATTAAATAACTGCTCGGATTAAGAACGTCAGCCCTGCTTTTGCAAAACTGTTTGTTAGCTGCCGTTTTTTGTCAGAGTGCAAAAACAAAAAATAATTGAAAACAATTGATGAAATAGCTGATAATAATATATCAGGATGGGAAGACTTCACTTCTGGCTTTTCTTCTGATATAAAAGATGCTATGAAAGAGTATGCAGAAGAGTATCATTTATCTCAATTACAAAAAAAATATAAACCACCTTTTTGTAAAGGGTGTAAGTATTGGACTGTAATAGATGCTTTAGGTGGAGATTATTGTAGGGTTTTAGAAAAATCAGTAGCATCGCCAAAAATTGATTATAAACACATAGACTGTCCGCTATGATACATAATATAAAAGATAAAAACATAACACTTACACCATTGAATTTAATTAAAAATTTTGGTGTATTTGACTTAGACCCTTGTGGTTTACAATGGCATAAAACAGCAAATAAAATAATCTCTTTGCCTGATGACGGATTAGTTGAAAATTGGGAAGGAAGAGTTTGGCTTAACCCACCATATTCAAATACAAAACCATTTATTAAAAAACTTGCAGAATACGGTAACGGAATTGCATTAGTGTTAAACTCTACTGATACTGATTGGTTTCAAGAATATGGATTAAAAAAGGCAAACGGAATGTATTTATTGAAAGGCAGACCAAAGTTTACAAGAATGGATATGTCCCCTGTATCAATAATGAGAGGAGTTGTTTTGTTTGCTTATGGAAAGTCAAATTGCGAAGCACTCCAAAATTGTCAATTAAATGGTTACTATGTCGGTCTTTAAAATGGCAGGTAACACATATATATACGAACCTTTTTATTCATATCACCCCAAAGTGACCAGTTTATTGAGCAAAAAACTTGACAACTACAATCTACAGCCGCAAAAAGAATACAGAAGTTAAAACTTATAAAATGATTTCTGATACAATGGGATTTATGTTTAAGTTTTTAACTGATGATGCCGAAAGATTTATGAACGATTATAAAGAATATCATGGATACAAAGTTGCTAAATACACTTACGAAGAAGCTAAGTAAAATAGAAGCGGCACTGGATAAGTGCCGTACTTCTGTTTTAGAAGATGGCTGGCAGACTATGCGTTATGCCAAAAAATCCAGGAAATGGGATTACTACGCACAAGAGAAAATGAAACTTTTACAACAAATTGAAGATTATGAAAATAGTATTGGTATCAATGAGAAAGTATAAAATGAGATTAGGTTGGAAGTATCGACTAAAGAACTTTTTCACAGTAGAAAAATATTGGAGCGGTAAAATAATTCAATTTAGAATCCTTTGTGAATATGGGTTTGATATTGATTTACGGCAAGGTGGATTTAAGATTACTGATTTATTAAATGAAAAAGAAAAGAAACGATTTTATTTAGGCATGTGGTTAAGAAAAAACAAAAACTAATAATATATGAAAACAGCAATGACGCAACTAATTGAGATGCTTGAAAAGACAGTGCCGGAAATAACAAACGGTAATGCTATTGATAAAGCGTTTTGGATTGAAATGGAAAAGGAACAAATTACTGAAGCAGTAAAGATTGGTGGCATGAGGAAGCTGGGAGATTTTAAAGCCGAAGATCATTATAACTTTACTTTTACTAATGACTGATAAACGCAAAAACAACGGCGGAGCTAGGAAAGGTGCTGGCCGTAAAGCAAAAGAAAACACGGTTACAACCGGATTTCGTGTGCATGAAGAAAGTTTGAATATTATCCGGGCTGAAAATTACCCGATAAACAAAGACGTAAACTCTTTAATTAAACGGGTTGCAAAAAAGCTGAATGTCAAACGAAATGCTGAATATGATTAGGATGTGTGGCAATGGCGCAATATGACACATAACGTTGGTGCTTGCCGAAGTAGCGGAATTGGCAGCACTAAAGTTAAATTGAAAAACAAAAGCTAAACAAATTATTCATCAGCCGAACAATGAACGTCAAGCAGCTATTTTGGCAAACACATTGTCAGGCATAGTACGGTAAATTATGGAAGCAATAAAATTCAGATTTTGGAACACAGACTATACTCATAATCCTATGATGGAAGTCGGGACTACGGAAGATTTAAAATTTGTAGAACGGTCTATTGGCAAAGATAAAATGCTATTTACAGGGCTTTTATCAAAGAATGGGAAAGATGTTTATGTTGGCGACATTATGGATTATGGTAATAACAGGATGAAAGAAGTCATATTTGTAAATGGCGTTTTTTGTCTTAAAGGATTAGAAACAATGGCTTGGCTAATTCCTATGTGTCCGTTGATTAGTAACAAATATGAGTACCCCGAATTAGTAGGAGTGTAGTATTGTGCCTAACGGTATCACGCTTGGCGAAGGTGGCGATTTTAACCACAAATGCTGATGCGGAGAACGAATGTTGAACATAGCACAAAACTGTCTCTGGAGTAGCGAACCGCCACTTTTGCCAAACGTCTGTCATGCTCTCGTTGCGGTTTTTACCACAAAACTTCATTCGGAGCAAGGTTTTTTGTTCTTTTTTCAGCGTAGGCAAAAAATATTTTACTTTTTTCTTGTGTATGTCGTATATATGATGTATATTTGTATCGGATTTAAAACAAAGCAAATGGCAACTACAAAAACACACGAATTATCAGCTTACACAATAGCTAAAAATTGTTCAGATTTATCAGATGTAAATGCTGGTATGGATGAATTAAAAGACTACTTCACCGCTTGTGAAAAAGCAGGTAAGAAACCAACTACAACTGCATATATAAGATTTGCAAAACTTGGAATTAAAAGAGATAAACTAAATAAAAAAAAATGAAACAAGACTTTAAAAAATGGATTACTCTACATAAGGGTAAGCTATTAAACGCAGAAATGATTGAAATGATTTCTCAAAAACACGAAGATGAAATAGGTGATATGTTATACAATGAAGGGATGTGCCTTGAAAGTATGGATACAGGCAAAAATATAATTTATGGCGGTTGTGAAAAAGATGATATGAATTGGGCTGTGCAAGATATGTGGAAAACAGAACGTGAGTTTAAAACATTGAAAGGAGCGATAAAATTTGCACAATGAAAAAGCTAATTGATATACCCGAAAAAATAGTCAAAGACCTAAAAAAGATGGCTATTGATGCAGACAAAGACCTTAAAAACTTCATTCAAGACCATTTAGTTTTACTTGTGTGTGAGGAGAAAAAAGAACAAAAAACTTGACAAACAATAGGTATATTGAATTGATTAATAAGCAATTATAAAGAGGCACATAGTAAGTAAAATACATAACAATGAAATTAATATAACATCAAATGTTTACATTTGTATAAGTTTTTAATAACGGTGCAGGTTATATTGGAGAAAAGAATTGGCATCAAAATCATTCGGCTGAAAAGTGGAGTTAACATTTGTTTTAAATCACACAATTTTGATTCGCCAATATGTGCTAAAGAGGTAATAACGGAATAAAATGCTTTGTAGAGTGAAATTATTAGTGTAAATTTACGTATCAAAAATATATGTGTAAATTTTCTACATTTTAGTTGCGTATATCGTTGATAGTTAGTATCTTTATGAGTATAATTACAAAAAAATGAGAACAACAGAAGAAGAAGAGGGTTAAAATCAAAATATGTATACAATAAGAATAGAAAAAAGGTGTGGACCTGAACTTAGTGCCATGGGTTATAGTGTGGCGAAATACGCAGATACTTTTAAAACGATAGCCGAATTAATTGCTTATCTTAATGATATATGGAATGACAATATTACATATATAGAGATTAATTCAGATAAAGAGATTATTGATGATAACCATTGTACTATTGTAGTATGTTCTAAGGATAAGCGCGATTCAATGTTCTATATTAACGATTTGGTATCTTATATTAATTCTCTTGATATATCTTCAGTAAGAAAATTATTCATAAGAGCGAATCAATATAGGTGTGGAGAGGCCACGGTACTTCCTCCATGTTCTGATGAAGCGAAGTTAGATTTTGAAAGCTTATATTTAATAGAGAAGGAGAATTTAAAGATTGTCACCAAAATTAAAGATGGGTTAAGTAATGCATACAAGGAGTTAAACAAAGATTATAATCAGTACAGGGCCAACCAAGCCCATATCTGGGCCAAACATTTGACTGCTAATCCATTACAAGAAAAACAAACAAAAATAGAGCTTGTTTCAAAGGGAATAAAGATAGCTGAGCTAGAAAGGCAAGTTGCAAATTTCAAACGTAGATTTGAAGAACAGCGCAGTATAAATGAAAAACTTAGAGAAGATGCCGAGAAAAAGACTTATCCACCGGGAGGTTATGCCTGTAGCAAAAACAAGGAAGCACCTATGAATACAAAGAGGCCTTTATATTCATTAATGAAAGAAATTGTAATAGATGGCATTAAAATATTGATTACCGATATCAGAGAGGAGAATGGCCAATATAGTTACAAATTAGAATTATGGCCGAGACCTGAATACACACAACAGCATGAAAATATTGTAATAGCCACTTTATATAAGGGAATAAGATTAAACTGGTATACTGAAAAAGCAGTAACTGATTTATTAAAAATTGGTGAATTTCCTAAGCCAGAGAACATTGTAAGTCAAAATGCGCCTTTTAGGAAATCGGAAGAAGTAAAAAAAGAAGATAATTCAAAGGGAAAGGATGGATTAATTGAAAGGGATTTTTTAGAAAAATTTAAGAACCTAAGCCCAGAAGACAAGGCCTCAGCACAACAATTCGCTGATTCATGTGGAAAGAAGCTAGAGGAACTAACGATAACGCATTTATTGAACGGTGGTCCTGTAAAGATGACGTTCTCATGCAGCGACATAGATTTAAATAATGTAACGCTATATCCAGAAATGGACTGTTCGGCAGTAAAAAAAGAAGAGCCAGATAAGCCTGGGCCTGGTGAAATCCTTAGTAAATATGGAAAAATAGTAACAAGTAATGCATATTCACTTGACGGTCTGTTAATTGTGATAAGAAGGGATAGCAAGGATGTAGCTTTTAATATATCTGATTGCAATAAAGCCTATCCAGACTATACAAGACCAGAGATTAGTCTGATAGATGACGAGATAATAATTTTAAATCTAATAAAATAAATCAAAATATCAAATGAAAATTTTTGTAGTACTCAAGGATGAAAATCGTAATCATTGGACAAAGAGGATTGGCTATTTTGAATCAATTCCAGATGATGCAATATGTATTTGTAAGAACAAAGAGGCCGCAGACGCTATAAGTGAATTCTTGAATAAGATTAATAAGATTAATAAGATAAAGGCTAGTCGCTTAGATGCTAATAAGAGAAAATACTTTTTAGTAAATGGACCTTGTGGCTTACACGTTCATGATATTGTACCAGGCGAAGTGACCCCAGAGAACACAATAGGAGAGCTTAAAGACCAAGAAGCAGTAAAGACACTACAAACACATCTAAGCGCTCGTATAGAAGCCCCAGCGCCTAAATTTGGCTATACTATCTATGAGAATAACGGAAAGTTTCGCTACGAAGCCTATCCATCCACATGTGGAGATACAGAAAACCGCATAGGAGTAGTCCTAGATCTCCCCTCAGCAACAACCTTAACAAATTATCTAAATCTACCAGACATCCTGGCAACCCATAAATTGCTATTCTCGAAGATCCTATATGCCCTTATGGAGGTCCTTTGACCAAACAGCACATCCCACCCTTCAATGGATATACATAGTAACCAACAAGAAGAATACCACTCGTCCCAATAACAACAACGAAATGACCCCTTATTGTTAGTAACTTACCACAACTACCTGCAAATCACACCTATACGTATTGCGATTTTGTTAGTAACTTGTTAGTAACTCGTTGTAAAATGTTAGTAACCCCCCTTTTATCCACATATTCGCACATACAGGCCAATTTTTTTAAACATTTTATCCCACTTTTAACCACTTTCACCCACCTTTTCAAAGGTGGAAAAAATTTTTGCGCTTAATTTTCGGGAGAAATAAGTTAAAATATAATGAATAATGATAATAAATTGGAGGATCGTTGACGAATCTGGTGAATAATGTAGGAATATGAATGATAATAATATATTGTGAAAGGAAAGTAAATCAAAATATAATATAAGTTTAGGTATGGGAAAATAGGGTAAAGGCAAAAAATCTCCGCAGTGTGGAACAAATATAATTTGGTTTGATTGCAGAAGAAAGCCCCAATGATTTGATCATTGAGGCTTTGATTATATTAGTATTTAATTATATTATGATTCCCTTTCGGGTGGTCCTTTGTTTCTGGTCATAATGGTTTATTAAATTGGTTTGAAGGTAAAGTTTTCAATGTGACCTACGGTATCTATGCGGTTATTGTTTCGTTTCAGGACATAAGTAAAGGCATTATTTATTAAACAGCCATTGGCAAGCATACAATCTTTAGGGATGATATCTTGAATGATGCTTAGTTGAACGGTTATGTCTTCAACTTTTAGAAACAGATCCTGTAGATCAGAAGCATGATATACTATTTCATTAGCATTCTCCCCAGTTATTTCTAGTTTATCAAGATTGACATATAGGATATCAAGGGGGGTGTATATTACTAGATCTAAGGTAGGCCGTTTACGAATATCATATAGTAAGGTTATTGATAGGCATAGCAAAAGGAATAATGCGGTTATTATAAAGAATTTTTTCATTTGTTATTTAAATTGTTAGTTAATTAATATCCCATATTTCAATAGGTAAATACTTACGGCATATATTAGCTGTTTCTAATTGGTTTTTAGTTCTTGCAGCATTAGCATAAGAAGCAGCAATAACAGCAGCATTAGCTGCTGCAAAAGCTGCATCAGCAGCATCATTAGCAGCATTAGCTGCTGCAAAAGCAGCATCATTAGCTGCATTAACTGCTGCAAAAGCAGCATCATTAGCTGCAAAATCATCAGCAAAAGCAGCAGCATTAGCAGCATCAGCCGCCTTAACAGCATCAGCAGCAGCAACCTTTAATTGCTCTATTTCTATCTCTCCATTTCCAAAAGCAATAGCCGCCTTAACAGCATCTATTGATCTTTGATCACTCATTAGGTGTGATACAGTAGCTGCACAATGGCCTTTTGTCAAAGTTAACTCTCGTAAATTATTTGGATTAACTTTTTTATAAAGCCATAACAACCAATCACCACGTTGGCAATCATCAAAAACTTCTTGCCATGTTTTATCTTGTGCCCATAGCTTTGCATCATGACAGGCATTGTGCTTTTTTAATAATTCTTGAAATTCAAAAGTATTCATATTTGGTTAAGATTTTTTGGTGAGTCGTTGACGAATCCAATTGATAATTTCCGAACGGTTTACTATTGCGATCCAAGATAGGACCACAATAATATTAATTAGATAAAGATAATGTAAATTCATGATATGTTTGTATATTGTGGTTAAATTAAAAATCAAATATGAGTAGTTTACAAGTTAGCGGTATATTGGTTGAAGTTGGGTTGTTGCAGGAAGTAAGCCCAAAGTTTAAGAAACGAGATTTGATCGTTGATACTGGAGGCGAATATCCGCAGGTAATACGATTTGAGGCACAGAATGAGATGTGCGATGCTTTGGAAGGGGTTGAAGTTGGTAAGTACATAACTGTTAGTTTTTCATTACGTGGTCAAAGATGGAAAGATACTGTAATCAATACGTTAAAGGCTTATAAAATAGATGGATTGGTCAAGTCTCAGGTAGCGCCAATTGAGGCGGTAGCCGTTGACGAATCCATTGACAAATTGCCGTTTTAATGGAAGTCAATCGGTTCATTTAGTTTTATGGCAAGTTTGCAACCATCACGAAATCGTATTAATTGATCTATGAAACCAATATAAGGGATACCGGTTTTATGTATATTTAGGACAATAAGGTCTAAGCCTTTAACAATTTGTTCAGCTTCTTTGACGGACAATTCACCGTCACAGTCTGAATGATTGAGTAATGGAATCAAATCGTGTTTAATAGATTCAAGATCCATTGTTCCTCCGAATCCTAAACATTGATCAAGGTCAATATCTATTAACTTAGCTAAGGAACGACGGAAAGTATAGAATGAGTTATACGATCCATGCCAAGCATTATGAGAAGTATCTAAGCCCATGGTAATAATATTTGAGGGTGATAACCATCTTTAACGATTAAAGCTTTTTTAAGTTCTTTGAGTGAATATTTTTTTGAGTTGTAGACGAATCCGTCATGGAATACGTATTTGCCTATGTATCTGGCAATCCACATTCTAGCTTCTGAATGGGTGTGGACATTTTTAAGGGGTTCGCCTGTAATGGTATTTAGTATATGGTATCTGTTCATGAGTAGGTAAGTTTAAAATTTTGTGAGTAATTGTTTGGTGTAAAGTCTTCAAATGTTATTCCATTGATGGAATGATCAAGGCCTCCAAGTAGATTGGATATTTCGGTACGTTGGCACGTTGACGGATTAGGCCCCTTGATTGGCATTAGTTTTAGAATTTCTTCCATATTT
Source organism: Sediminibacterium sp. (assembly GCA_046593815.1). Taxonomy (GTDB): domain Bacteria; phylum Bacteroidota; class Bacteroidia; order Chitinophagales; family Chitinophagaceae; genus Sediminibacterium. Next base: position 12,339 of record JBKJQV010000347.1, read on the forward strand.
GCGAGTGCGGAGATAAATTTGTCTTTAGTCTGCTCATACTGTCTTTGTTGCGCTGTTTTACCATCATCTACAAATATGCTTAGTAAGTTTGCTTTCCAATCTATAAAGTCTTGAACACCAATTGATGCACCAATTTCATTTCTATATCTTTCATCTTCTAAGTGCATTCTTAATTCATCGTCAATATTAATGTCATTTACTCTTTCATTAAATAACTCGATAAAATGTTTTGCATTTTTAGGGCTCATTTCGCTATTCCTAAAATCAATAAACACGATTTGGTTTACGCCAGCATCTGTATAGGTATTTAGTTCATACCCACAAAGTTTATTGTTCTCTTTGTATGCATCAACTGTAATACCACACTCATTTAATTTTTCAATTGCTTCGTTAACGGTTTTCATTTCTTGGTATTAGTTTAATGGTTCGGACAATATCGTCATTTTTTAGTTTATTCTTTTTGATTAGGATTTTATCTGTTATAAAAGTCAATGGGCCATAAAATGGATGGTCATATATATGATCTTTTACTTTTAATATAGATAGGCTTTCCTCAGTCTCATTTGTATTAAAATGCCTTTTAGCGGCCTTTGCTATGGCACAGTTACATGGCTCTTTGAATCGTGTATTTTTGTAATCAATTGCTAGTAAATTTAAATTTATTTCTTGCATTGTTTTTATTATTGTGGGGGCTTTCGCCCCCCTTGTTAATTAATATTTTGCGCTTTGTTGTAAATGTAACGGTATATTTGTTTTGAATAGCTCGTTGACGGCATTAATACTGTCCGCTGTGATAAATCGCTGCCATACTTGATTTGTAGGGGACCATTTAAAGGCCTTTCTCTTTAGTGCGCTTCTTACCTCTTCTGAGGGTTTAACGTCATGTGTAATTTGTATGCGGTTGTCCGGATAATTTACAAACACGTTGCCTCCTTCAAATTCATAGGTAAGTGAATCAGGGTTTTCCTTAGTTTCTTGTATCCTGTTTTCTCTTTGTTCTAATTCTGCTATTCTCTTTTCGTTGTATTTAATGTTAGCACCTAGATTGGTTAGCACGAAGGAAGCGAATCCAATTCTACCCGCATAGTCCCGTTCTAATAGGCTATCTACATTTGATGAACGGCTAAGTTTTTCCAAGTTATTTTTTGCAAAATAATCTAATAGCAAGGGCCGTAATACTTCATTGTTGCCAAAGTGTTTTTTAATAATGACATTCAAGGCTTTTATATGCGTTTTTGTTTCGTTGTCTTTTACCACTTGCCGTTTTAGTCTTTCGATTTCTTCATTCAATGGTAGCGGCTTTGGGGCTGTCGTTTTAATAATGGCCGTCATTGACTTTTCTCTAAACTCTTTGAAAATCGTATAATGTCGGTCTTCAGATCTTCTTTTTTTCTCTTGTTGTCGAGCAGGATAGCCGCTAGGACCTGTAATCATTGCAGATAATATTCCTGATCTGGCATTTAGCCAATTTGCAAAAAATGATTTATACCGGTATATGTACTTTTCGATCAATTCAGGCTCAACGCCTTTACTTTTAAAGAGATCAATGTTTGCGGTTAATTCTTCTGAATAATCTCTTATCATTTGTTTACCTCTCTTCTCAGGGTCAAATGACGTTCCATGGTGGGCACGCTCTGCCCGTTGTAAGAATTCCGCTAAAATTAACGTTTCTTCTTGTGTCGTTGTCGAATCTGTTGTCATTTCAAATAAATTGTTCATATTTAATTATTTTGATTATTAAAATAAAAGTTATTAATTACAAAATTTGCGTGTCCTTCCCTAATAGATAATGAGTTGCGCAGTTAAGCTAATGAGTACTTTTGTATATTTGTATTAATCTAAGCTATTTTCCAGCCTTTTGATCTTATCCTTTGCGGCTTTTAGTTCTAATTCTAGCTCATCAACTTTCGCAAAGCGAAAATAATAATTAGAATCTTGCAAAGCAGCTTCCGCTACTTGTTCAATTTCTGATATATCCCATTCGCAAAATTTGGAAATAATAACCCCTAATACTGTAAGGTTACAAGAACGGCTTTTAAATTCTTGGCTTCTCTTATAATCAGGGGTATACATTATCTCTTTGATCTCGTTAATCAAAGAAGTTAACTTTTCCTGGATTATTGCTTCGCTGCTTCCCTTTGGGTAAATTGTTGTGTTCATTTTTATAAGTTTTAATTGTTGTGTTAAAATAATCCTTCGTCAGCCATCGACAAATGAGATTCCGCAGTAATAATAATATGATCTAGCAATTTAAGATCTAAGATTTTAGCTCCTTGATTTATTTTCGTGCTCAAGGCTATATCCGATTGACTGGCTTGTAAATTGCCACTTGGGTGATTATGGCATAATATTATCCCACTTGCATTGGCATTTAACGCCAATTGAAAAACTACTTTCGGATCGCACATGGTGCCAGTCGTTCCACCTTGTGAAATCTTGGCCCAACCTATGACCTCGTTATTTCGGTTTAATAGTAAAACCGCCATACTCTCTCTGTATTCGATTTGATTGTCATCAAATACAGACCGTAATAATGGCATACAGTCCTGAGATCTTAACACTTTTGTTCGGTCTTCTTTTTTGATCTTTGATTTGTATGATAGTTCCACCTCCGACATTAGCGGCATTTTCTCGATTTTAAATAATGTTTTCATGTTAATTTGTCTTAATGTTATATAATGATTTACCTCCTTTACTTTCTCTTATCCCTATTATGCAATGCGTTAATATTGCCCCACCGCCAAGGCTTCTCGAATTGTATATTAATATAGGAATTTTGATATTTCCCGTTGACCTGCTAATCCGTCCTTTAATACCGTATTCTTCGTTCCAACTTTTACCGGTTTTCCTATCGCCATAATCTAATACTATTCTTGTCTTATTAAGTCTGCATTTTTCTAACACTTCAATTACTTGAATATGGGTTTTACTGTTATAGTGGGTTTCATTTTTAATCGTGTATTTCATGTTATTTGGTTTTATATATTTTATTTCCTTTTGCATTTATGCAAAATTGTCCACCTCTTGGACCTGTGCACCAATTAACGGTCTTACTTGCAGGAACTAAGCAATTGCATGATCCATCATTTATTATGGTTTTTGGCTTGTAGTGTTTATTACCGTCTGCTTTGGTGCAATACGTGCCGCCCTTCGCACCTGTGCACCAATCAATAGTATTTTTTATTGGTGTTGCACAATTGCAACTTTGAGCGTTCATATTGAACGCTACTAAATTGAATAAAATAAAGATTGAAATTTTCATATTATGTAATTTATTTGTTATGATTAATTGATAGGACAAAGATACAACGGCTAACTACAATTTCCTAATTATTTAATAATTATTTTTTAAATATCTTATAATTTTATTATCGTAATACGTACCGGCTTGACATTCACTAACTTACAATAAGGCCAAATGGCATTTATTTTTTACCATCACTCATATTTCATTCCGAAATATGGAATACAGAAAAACCTATATACCTATATACCTATATTATATATACATACTGTTCTTTATAGTTTATAGCATATATAATAAGCTTCTACTGTCCTTTTTGCTTTTGCTTTTACTTTTTTATTTGTTCTTTTTTTTTTCAGATTTCGATTCGAAAAATTGATAACGGGGGGGGCCGGAAAATTTCCCAATTCGCGCGGAAAGCGGGTTTTATCATTATATTTTAGGTAGGTTTTCGAAAAAGATAGTTAATGGCTAGGTAAATATGAAGAAATGCGTATCTTTGTCAAGTTATTAAGTGATAAGTAATAAAATTTAGTTATTTTAAAAGAAACGATAATGAAAGAGATAAATTTATTTATACGGAGCAAGTCAGGGAGGGTAATGTTATTTGTGTTGGTTGGAATTGTTGGGGTAAATTTGTGGAACAGGGCTGTTACGCCTGCGTGGGCATTTTTGTTGATTGGATTTCAGGTTGGGGTGTTAGTGTTGGGTTGGTATTTTATAAATAAGAGAAGATGAATAGTGTAAAATGGTATAAGAGGAAGGGGAGTGTTAGTCTTAATGAGTTTGAGTCGGCACGTTTATTTGGATCTGCGAAATACGAGGAGGAGGTTATAGATGGGTTGCTTGTATATGAAACTCTTAATAAGGAGTTAGATGTGAGGAAGAAGAGACTAAAAATCAGGGAGCAGGAAATTTTGGAAAGGGAATTGCAGATAAAATTGGAGGCAGAGAAGGAGAAGTGTGAATTTATGAGATAAGTGTGTATAGGGTTATCAAAAATAAAATAAAATGTGTAAAATAGGAGGACTAGAGACGGTAAAGAGTATTTTAAAAAAACGTTTAGCCTTTGCAGGATATAATGTAACAATGGATTTTTTAATGAATTGGATAATGAAGGCAACGGCTTTAAGTGAAGAGGTGGAGGTGTTAAAGAAAGATTTGGCATTAAAGGAGGGCGAGATAGTGATTTTGAGTAACAAGTTAAAAAATGAGTTTAGTAATGTGAATGATATACATGGATATATTAGAGAAAAGGCAGAGAAAGTAATTACGATTGAAGGCTGGATGGAAGGGAAATTTCAAATAATCAGTAGAAAAACAGTGAAATGAGAATAGTATTATTAATGTTATTGTGTTTCAAAATGCAGGGGCAAGTAGATACGGGAATTTACCAATGGTATGTGAGGGGGAATAAGATTGAGATAAGGAATGACACGTTGAGAGCGGAGTTCTTGATAGTGGGGGGAAATAGAATTAGCGGCTGGTATGTAAACCCTACGGAGAGCCATGGAAGTTCATGCCTGGATAAACGGAAGAGAGTAATACGAAGAAAAGATATATTAAATATAAAAATAAGATAATGGAGGAGGTAAAATTCAAGGACGGAAATATTTGCAAGGCTAGTTACGAGGCTGGGGAGTTGATTATTAAGTTTGCCAGTGGTAAGGATTATAGATATTTTGATGTCCCTAGTCCGGTGTGGGAAAGATTTAAGAATAGTCCTAGTCCGAATAACGCGTATTTTGCGGAGATAAATGGAAAATTCAGACATGAGATAATGGGAAATGTGATAGAAGGGAAGGAGGAAAGATCTATTCATATCAATAAGAATGTAAAGAAATTTGAGCGCCTTGGAGGCACTGGAATTAAGATAAGTCCTAAGTCAACGGTAAGTAAGTGTTATCCAGGATTAAAGATTACCATTCCTGGGGAGAGCATAGTGTTGGAAATAGAAATTGGGAGTGGTCACGATGCGTATGTGGTGATGGGAATTGAGGCGTGGGAGGCAATAAAGAGACGTGAGGCTATAAGGCTGGATACTATAAATGATCATAAGAGATTGTAGTATTTAAAGAGTAGTCCGATTTCAAATTTAAAAAAAGGTACTGGAACAAATTTATTCTTAATTCTAAAACAGGTTTTAGTAACGGGAATGTATGAGTCTAGGATGAAAGCATCCAAAGACAATTTTATTATTTCACGATTATAGTAAGAGAACAATAGATGATCGAAGGGAAATAGGAAAGGAGTTGTTGTGGTTATTCCTAATTTACGATCTTGCATCGGATATGCGTAGTCAGAAAAGATGACGGCTGTTTTCCCTATGAATACACCATCTGGGACGCAAGTAATATTTTTATAAGTTAGATTAAGGAATGGATAGAATCCGTCTGCAGAAATATCGGCATCACGAATAAGCTTATATTGTTTTTTATCTGGACCGAGGATATAATCTGGGTGCAGTAATTTTTGGTCTAATTTGTAATTGAGACAAGCCTGAACTATATCGCTTCCGAGATCCAATCTTTCTTGATTATTAGTATTAAATAAACTTAGTTGCTCTGGTGTAATTTTAGTAAGGAATACATGGATGAAATCGGATGCATGTTTGAATTTTTGTTTTTTAAGTTCTTTGTATAGGTGTGGGTCTGTATGGTTTGCTAGGTATAGCTTATACTGAATGACATAAGGGTTGTAGTCTAGTATTTTACTTAAGAATTGATGATTATTCATGGTGTAAAAATAATACAAAAAATAATAAACAGATATTAAAAATTTACATATCTTTGTATCGGGGACGAATTGGAATCGACAGGGGATAACAGGAAAGGGATTAGCAACTGACAATCCGAAAGCGGATGAAAAAGTAAATAACGAGTTTTTATCTCGCAGTAATGCGAAAATGGAAGTAAGAAACGCAATGCGTTCAAATCTTCTACGCGCCAATTTCAGAGGCGTAGGAAAAGAAGTGGCTTTGGCTGCCTGAGAATATTTTTTTTTGATTGTTTTTATTAAGTCCTAACGAGGCTATGTTGCTTAAACTGAACTTTTTATGATTCATCTGGACCGGAGAATCGAAGCTCCGCGTCTCCAGGTCTATAATTAATGTGCCTCCACGCGGCATAGACTGGGTAGTGCTAAAACATTAAAAATGATAGAATTTGAAGAAAATCCTTATTACGAACATGAAGAAGAAGCCAATTATTTTTGGTCAGGTTGTTTTCCTTGGATTATTGTTGGCATCGTTGTAGTAATTATTGTTTTATTAGCCTTTATATTTTTAAAATGACAGAAGAACAAATTGAAATTATCAATAACAACGGACTTGTTGTTGTTTATGTTGGAGCCGTATGGTGCGCGCCATGCGTTTCGCTAAAACCAGTATTAAAAAGATTATTGGAAAACATAGGAGGCAAGATAATAGAATTAGACTTGGATATAGTGGGGCATGATCCGGAATGGAAGCATCTTAGAAGCATTCCGTTTGTTCAAATATTTAGAAACGGACAAATGCAGGAACAAGGCAATTATAGGTGGCCTGATCTTGCTGCTGCAGTAAAAGGACATATTTTAGAAGGGTTTTATGAATGGCTTATCAAACAGGAAGCAACAGGATATGCTTATAGGAGGTATAAAATAGAAAACAGGAAATTAATGCGTGGCGAAAAGATAATGGGAAAGATCATTATACCTGATAACTTTTTTACCACCACGGTTACTCCAATGGATGGGGATACATATATGAGTTTTATTGATCCACGTGGGAATATATTAAGAAGCGATAGTACTTATTATGTTGATGAGGACGCTGAAATACATGAGAATCATAGTGATATCAAACCTATAGAAGAATGGGATGAATTGGAAAAGAAAATAGCAGATAGCGTAGAAGTTCATTTGAATAATCCATTGGCACCAGCTGACATGGAAGTAAAAATAGAACACGATCCCATTTTTGATAAAGCTAGCAATGATAAATTAACGGAAGATCTTAAAATGGCTAAAATTAAACGTATTCACCCCAAAAAAGTGGTGGAATCTTTAGTAAAAAAGCAAAAAGCTGAAAAAACAACTAAGGAAAAAGTAGTTAAAGTAGCTAAAAAGAAAAAGGGATGAACGAAAGAATGGAATGTGAAATAGCCAAATTATGTAAAATGGCTGAAGATGATCACACTGTCTTTATCAACGAAAAAAATTGGTGTCCCGGCTTGATGGAAGAGCTTTTGAAAAGAGATTTAATTTACACTGTTCCGAGCAAGCATTATGGAGCGACAAAAGAAATATTTTTTAAAATACAAAATGATGTTTACTAAATGAATATATTGGATTGGATTGGATTGGATAACGCTTGGGATGCTAAAAGTCGTACACGAAAATACACTAGAAGCTTTATTTATATGAGCATAAAGAACGAAGCAGATAGAGGATTTAATACAGCAAAGATTCTTATACACATTCCGCTATGGGATAGTTTCCGAAAGCAATTAAAAAGAAGAGGCTTTGAGGTAGAATATGAAGGAAAAAATCACGACACTCAATATTTAGTAAAAATTACTTGGAAAATTTAAGAATGGATGCAGAAAAAGCATATAAATAATTATTAAACAATCAAAATGATGAAACAAAATGACATTTTATACCACAATTCACAGCACAAAGCTTATGTGGTTGTTGCAGTGGGCGACAAGTTGAGTTTGCTTAAAAGAATCACTTTAAAGGCATTGGAAGAAGCAGATGGCGGATGTTGCATAGCAGTAATTAGTAATGAATTAACATGTGATGACCTCCTTGTGAGAACTGATGTTGAAATGGTCGGACCTATGAATGAAACAGGAACAAACAGAATCGCACTACCTGTTTTCACTAAATTCGGAATTTGGCAGGATAGTCCATCCAGCTATATGTTATCAATTGGAAATCCATTTTTGGATCCGAGGCAAACAGAAATCGTATTAGGAAGGAAGAAAAGATATTTGGAATCATTAGAAAAAAGCAAACCGGTGGTTCCCAAAGAGGTAGTAAAGAAGCCTGTGGTTCGTAAAGCTGTGGCCAAAAAAGTAATTAAAAAGCGTAAGTGAAAATATTAAAACCTTAAGCAAGTCTTCGAATAACCAAAATTAAGCGGTGGGGCATTAGAATCCTGCCGCTTTTTTAATATAAAGACACAGGCATAAACACTGCTAGTAAAAAATAAATAAATGTATATATTATACAAATAATTAATATATATTAACTAAGCAGCTATAAATATAGGTACATTTGAGCTTAATTAACTGATAATAATTTGGAATTTAAGGACATAAATGAATATTACTATGCGTTAATTTCGATGGCTTCGGCAATACTTCCTTCTACAAAAAAAGACGATAAGTTAACTGAGGCGGAGATAAGATTTTTAACGGCATGTTGCGTTTATAAGCATGAAGGTAATTCATTGGCCTTATTCAGTCCTTTGGCTAAATACTTAGTCAATGCTAAGGTCTGTAAAAACACCAGACTGGTTTCATTTTATAAATATAGACTAGGAATGAAGAAATGGGTAAAAGTATCCAGAGATGTATTTGAGTTAAATGATTTGTTGATTTCGCCAGAGGAACTTAAAACTTTTAAATTTGTCTTTAAAGGATAATGTTATTTTAAAATGGAATATTGACACTGAGATAGGGTTAATAATCAATGAAATTGCAGAAAGTAAAGGGTTGTCAACTGCTGAGGTGAAAGAGATTTTAATGATTTATTACCACAATATAGATCAATGCATGGAGTTTAATTCGCTTCCAATGATTAGATTTATAGGAATAGGCAAGCTAAAAGCGCCTCCAAGTTATATAAATTCATATCTACAGAAGGCAAAACCTAGTTTAACGGAAGCTGATAAGCAAAAAAAGGAGGAATTAATGGAATCTATGAGGCGAAGGATAGGAGAAAAGATTAGGAGAAAAGAAATCAGAGTCAAATATACAAAAACAATAGAAAGAATCAAAAATGAGCAAAAAAACGTCAATATTGGGGAACACAAGCAGGAATGAACCTGGCTGGGAAGCTAAGGCATATGCAGAATTTGTTCAAAATCCCATTCCGGAGGTACTATCACAGTATGAATTTCCTGCTGACATGATTTTAGTGGATATATTTGCATTAAGGCCAATAATGGAGTCGGCTTTAATACTTCCTGATGCCATGACGGACACGGAAAAGGGATTTATGTGGATGCCAATAGCAAAAGTTATGTCTGGTGAAACGGAAATGATAAAAAAAGGGGATATTGTTAGAATTTCGGATTTTAAAGTTCTGGTTTACGCTAATCCTAAATATGAAGAATGGAATACATTAAAAAATAATCCAACAATAACCAAATTAGGCGAGGCACCACCAAAATACACCACCAAATTTTTCGAAAGCTTTATGAGGTATTCATTTGCGTTATCACCAATCCCTAATGAAGTAATAAGTGAAACATTACGGTTGTTTTTGATTCCAAAATTTGAAATAATTGCTAAAATTAAGGACCCATATGTTATATTTAGTTGAAATATATGTAGGATCAGTCATCATCGCCTTATTGATGAATTACAACTTAAAGTCACATGGACTTAAAGGAATAAGTTGGGCGAATTGCTTCAATCCAATAAAAATAATAGGGGTTGCAATTGGGTTCACTTTGAGTTACATGTTTCCATTGCATATATTCGAACAATATATTTTAAGATTTTACGATGTTGACTGTAGAGCTGAATGTTTGATTGGAAATGAGGGAAAATGCGTATCTTGTGGATGCAATACCAGGGCAAAAATGTGGTCTCCATTTGAAAGTTGCAGTAAGAATAGATGGGCTAAAATAATATGGTCAAGAAAAAAATATAAAGAATATAGATTAAAATATCCTGTACAAATCAAAACACAATATGGCATTATTTAAGAACGACACAATTAACATTGGCAATATCAAGCCGCAAGCAAAAATCGAAGTATTTTGGGCCTTCGAGGAGCTGAAAAGAAGCGACATTGCTACTTATCTTGAAAACGGGGTAAGGGTATATGCTATTGAGAAGAACTGTAGCTGCCAAGGAGAAACAAAAATAAGCGATGCTGGAATAGCTCTTGTCTATAATGATAAGGGGTTGGAGCAGGTAATCGATAAAAGCATTAGAGTCTACCTTGACAATGGGAATATGCCTGTAAGGGTAAAAAATGATCGAGGGATAGAAGAATTCAACAGTCAATTAGGATCACTTCAATTAAAATTCACAGGAACTGCCAAATAACTTAAAATGAAGTAGATGGCTAAGGCGTTAGAGCCAATTAATATTATTCCTTTTCATATCTATAATCGTCCTGCGTTTTTAGAGCAGAATCACCCTATAATAAATCCTAGAGATCCGGAGTATTCAAAGTATTGGTGGGAAGTTACGGAAAAATGTATTTATGGCAAATGGGGGTATGATTATGACGATGAATTAAAACTCGGAGGCTGGAGATGGCAACCAGGAAATTTATATTTTTACATTGAGTTCACCCCTATTGAAGTACAAGGAGAAGATAACTCCACGGATCAAGAAACGCCTACATTGCGTTCAATAGATTGGCTTAAGTTTTACGGCATGGTTACTTGTGATGGGTTTTCCGGAATGAGCGATGACGAAGAAATAACATGCTACCGACCTATTCAAAAATTAGAACAAGGGCTTACACTTAAACATGCCGAAAGAATACAGTTAGAATTAGAATCCGAATATGTAAAGAAAAAAGACGGCACGTATAAGAAATACATGGATGCCAGGGAATATCTGTATATGGTCCATGATAAACCAAAGGGAAGACCGAATTGGAGAAATGAAGCACAGAACTGGCTTGAATTAACCACCAGGGGATTAGGAAAATCATATACAATAGCTAATGCTGAAATAGCTTATACGTTTTGCTTTAATGGATGTAGGACAATCGAAGATTTAAAAGAAGGCAAGAAAAACGCTACGATAACTGTTGGATCTAGCTTAAGTGAATATACGGATGACTTACTTAAAAAATTCTCAGACACATATGAATGGCTACGTACACATTATGGATATTACCATGATGGAATAAGAGAAACATATGGCTGGTTTTGGCATCCAACTGAAGGGCAATTGACTATATCCGGGAAGGTATTCACTAATAAAGTGGAAAAAAAAGGAGGACAGGGCAAACTTGGTGCCGGTTCCAAAATTTACAATATAACTTATTATAAAAAAGATAATGCAGCTATTGGTAAAAGGGGAAAGTATATTGTCGATGAAGCAGGAACATTAGAAAACTTCAAGAAAGTCCATGGCTTCAATAATGCGGCACAAAACAGAGAAAGCAAGTTTACCAAATCAGTTTATTCCGGAACAGGTGGTTCAATGACTCAAATTATAGGAATCAAGGATGCATTTACAAATCCTGCCGCTTATGATGTTTTACCATATGAAGACTTGTTTGGATATAATAATTTATATACAGGATTATTTGTTCCAGTTTACTATAGGAAGAAGATCTATTTAGATAAAAATGGTAATTTAAAATTACAACAAGCATTTGAAGATGAATTAGCAGATAGGAAGAAAAAGGCTAAAGATAGTACCCAAGCTTATGATGAACATGTAATCTCTTATCCTTTTTGGCCGCACGAAATGTTCATGCAAGCGAAAGAGAATTTATTTCCTACGGTATTACTAGAAGAAAGATTGAGTGAGCTAGAATCAGGAGAATGGACCAAAATAGCAAAACCAGGTTGGCTAGAATATACCGATAACGATAAAACTAAGGTTGAATTTAAATTAGACCTTCAAGGTAAACTTGAAATATTAAATAGATACGAATCAGAAAAAAAGGCTAAGAGTAAAAAGGGAGGTATTGTTATTTATGAAATGCCAATGGCTGATAAGCCTATTTCAACATACAAAAATCCATTATATCTTACAGTATATGACCCAGTATTAAAAGACCTAGATGGAACATCCGTTTGTGCGGTAATCGTATTTAAGTTTTTTTATCCTAAAGATATGGATACAATACAATTTAATATTGTTGCTGAATGGTATGGAAGAAATGACACTTTGGATGAAAACCATGAAGTAGCTTGGAAATTAGCTTGTTTTTATGGATCTAAATTATTGCCAGAGATAAATAATGCGGATATATTAAGAAACGGAAAAGATACTTATCGTTGGGGTACTTTTCAACCAAAACCAAAAGGAGCATTGGGAGAATTTAACCAAACTAAAGAATATGAAGTAGGGGTCCTTATTACTGCAGGAATGAAAGGGTCATTAGCATTATACCTAAATGAAATGTTTAACACAATAATTGATAAAAAAGTAACAATAGAAGATGGCGTTGTTATTGAGAAAAATATAAAAATGGCATCACAAATTCCATCTATTAGAGTAATCGATGAAGCATTACAATATGGAGATGGAAACTTTGATGCAATATCCGCAATGTTTCTTGTCAGTCTTATCCATAGAGACAGCGTATTAATCCCTCATTCAACAAATAAACCAAGCGAAGAAACACTAAGATCATATAAAAGATTTGTACAGAAAAAAACATACAAAGTATTACGTCACCCAGCCTACAGCAAATAACCATGAGCACTTTTACAAAATCCATAAAATTCAATTTATCAGAGGCACAGAAAGTTGCCAATGATTTTGAAAACGCAAAAATATTGATCGATAAATATGCTGATCAAACTTTTGAACCAGAAAGGATAAAAAATATTAAAGAAAATATAGGAATCCATGCAGGTAGATGGAAAGAAATTGAAGACCTCAACACTGGAGTTGAAATTACCGTGGACGGAGAAACATTCACAATCGGGAATTCAAAATTAAGGCACTACGATAAAATAGGCAGGATAAGTCGAGGGATGCACGGAAGTATGATTGCTTCTCCTTTGGTATTCATCATTAAAGATGAATCAAGTAAAAGTAAATCCATTAGAGATAAATTAAGATTAGAAGGAGTGAAGGATCTATTATATGAAAAATATATTGCGCCAAAAATAGATTTAATTACCAAGCAGGAATTAATGAAAACTGGTACTTCAAATATGTTTGATCTTGATCCTGAGCAGCAACAACAGATTCAACAACAAATTCAACAAAGGACTCAACAAGAAAGTCCGGAAGAAATATTAGATATTTTAGATAAAATAAAAACTCCAGATGAGCAAGTATGTCAATTATTATTCAAACATACTTCAAATGCTCAAAAGATAAAGCAAAAGTATGATACTGGTGGTGAATTTGCAATTATAACTGGCGAAGAGTATTATAGACCGTCTATTATTAATGGGCTTCCACATCTTCAGGTATTGATACCTTCCCAAGTGACGTATGGGGGCTCACCTAGTAACGATATGGTCGAGGATGGCACATTTGCCACTTACCATCAACAGATAAGCATAGAAGACACTATTGCAAGGCACGGACTAGGGTTCTTAAAGGGAGATATAAATAACTTGGACCGATATTATAGCGGAGAGTATGTTAATGGGTACACAGGGAATAATGCAAGCAACAGGGTGGAAATGCTAATGACTGAGGTTATTGGAAAGGACGCTACTCTTAGTCAAACGAATTTCTTGACCAGAGACGGACAAAATATGCTTAATGCCGTATATAATAGAATTGGAAATTCAATAGGAGGATATAGAATTTCAGAGAAATACGTAACATGGAGATGGACAACTAGAATGAAGGTAGTCACCAGATTATTCAATGGACTTCCAAAAGATTACATTGTTTCTGATCATTATACTAAAAATCCGGCTACTGATTTAAAAGTAAGAACAATTGTAGTTCCTCAAACATGGCAAGCGACAAGACTTGCTCATGACTGGTACATTAATATTGAACCAATACCTTATCAATATGATTCTATTCAAAATCCATTCAATTCAAAACTAGGAATATATGGAGGACAATACAATACATTATTAGGTACCACAAAAAATTATTCATTAATTGATAATGGCAAGATCTGGAACTTTAGATACAATCAGATTATGGCCAGAATGGACGAGATCGAAAGTACTGATCATGGGAAAATAGCATTACTATATTTGAATTCAAAACCAGAAGGGATTAAAGTAGAAGATTGGTTGACTGGGATGATTACGAGCAAGATTGGAATCGTAAGTCAAAATAAAGAATTCCAACAATCTGGTGCTGACAAAAAAGTTTTCGATAGTGTTGATTTAAGCCGGATGTCAGATGCTGCAGCTACAATTCAAAAACTACAATATACTGAATCAGAATTGCAAAAGTCAATGTATTATTCAGATGCAAAGTCTGGGGATATAGGACAATATGCAACAAATCAGAATTCGGCTTTACAAGTTGAGGCAACCGACAGGCAATTGAATCCATTCATGTCTAAGCATAGACTAATTAATACCAATGTTTCTAATGCATTACTTAAATTGTCATTGATTGCCTATAGAGATAACGAGGTTATTAAAGATGCAGTTCTTGATGACTTATTGAAAGCTCATTACGAGCTTAACATGAAAAACGAGGATATTGGGCAATATGCATTGACCGTGGTGGATACAATGAACGAATTGAACTCAGTCAAGCGAATGACCGATCTAGCTCTTGCCTTTGTTCAGAATGGGGTAATAGGCTTAAGCGAGCTAAGTAGATTATTTTCAGCTACAACCATGTCAGAGGCTCAGGATATCATCGATGAAGCGGAAGCAAAGAGGAAGAAAGAGATGAATCAGAAAAATGAAGCAGATAAAGAATTGCAAGCACAAAACGCTAAATATCAGCAAGATCTAATGAAGATGAAGCAGGAATACGATACGATAGAGGCTAATATGGACAGAAAGATGAAGGTTACTTTAGCAGATATAGGTAGTCATTTAATGTCAAATGCAAATGATATCGATGGAAACAAAGTAAGCGATGCATTACAGAAGGCGGTATTAGAGGTTACGGCTAATAAGCAAATAAATGATAATATTCTTGAATTTAAGCGAGAAGAGCTTAACAAAAAGATAGCAAACGATAGGAAAAAGAGTGCGTAGGCACATAAGCCCATTCTTTTTAGATCAATGCATACCCTTGTAAAGTGATCAATAACTTAGTTTTGTCATGCAATTCAAGACAAAAAACAAGTTATTTTGGTAAACGACAACGACAGTCTAGTATTAAATGAAGTCGATCATATTGACACTTTTGATATTTTAAAGCAAATGGGACAAGAACGGTCTAATTCTCCATTAGATATGTTGCCTGGCAGCGATGACGATGATCTTGATGAAGAAGAAGAGGAAGAAGAAGAAGGAGATACCGGTGAATTATATGACAAAAGCAACTCAAAAAAAGAAGCTGCCGATTCAGACCAAGATACTCCTATAACTATTTTTGCAAAGCAATGGATCGCAGATGGAAGACTTCCAAGCGATTTCAAAATCACTTCTAAAACTACAGAAGAAGACATTGATAAGGCTTTGTATGATTACAAGTTAAAAAATATTAGTGATCAAAAAATCAATGACTACATATCTGAAAACGGATTATCCAAAGAAGATATTGCTAAATTACGTGGTCAAAGGCTAGGAATTGATACTCAGCAATATGATAAAGCTAATGCGTATAATCAATTATCTGAATATCAGTTTGATGAAGATGATAATGACTACGAAAAAGATGTTAAGGACTATCTGTCCGTATATTATAGAGAAATAAAAATTCCTGCCAATAAAATAGAAAGAACAATTAATGATGACCTAGACAGCAATGATTTAGGTGAAACATTAAAAGAGGCAAAAAAATATTTTAAAGAAAAAGGCGAAAACTTAACTACCTCACTTAAAAATGCTGAAGAAGAAAAAATTAAGGACAATGAGGATAGAATAACACAAAGAATAAATAAGGAAAAAGAGCTATTAAGTAAAAAAACTATTTCAGGTAAATCCTTTACCGAATCAGAAATAAAATTCATAGAAGACGCACTGTACAATAACACAGAAACGGTGACTCGTAAAGATGGAACAGCAGTTAAAACCACTCTTTACAATAAGATGATTGCAGAAATGACTAATGATCAGGAAAAGGCTCTTTTGACTAAGGCGCTTTTTATTTTACAAGATTTTAAATCAGATAATCCAGAAGAAAAAGCTGCAAAAGGAATTCTTAAGCAATTAACAGGCGTATTAGCAGGTACTCACAATATAAAAAACAATAAAGTTTCAATGCGCGAAATAAGCTAATTGAGATATTTAAACTTAAAAAAATACTATGGCAATTCCAGCAAAATTTGAAAAATTTAAAGTATTCCAATACGATGCTAGTTCACAAGAATTAGCAAATAAGCTAGTTGACGAGAGAGCATTTTACTCGTATTACCCTCATGCTATGCAATATGACGAGCTTGAGCCGTCAATGCGGAAAATGGCATCCAACAATTACCCTACGATTATCAAAGGGGATTCGTTGATGAATATCTTTGAACAGCAATCCAAAATAGTAAATACTACTATGGATTACATCAGATGGAAGCTGTTTTTTGAAGCGTCTGATCTTAGAGCTATAATCACATCAATTCAATCAACAAACAATGGTTGCTTGGGTGTAAATGGGTCTATTTTTGAAATGGGAATGACTGCAGATGTGTTCGGTCCAAATGATGTAATTATCTTAGAAGGTCTTCCTGAATTGCCTTTGTTATGTAAATCACATCCTAAGTCAATAGGAATTGAATATGTTTATGAATGGGCATTGCTTGATGGCGAAGGATATATCGATTCAGCTTGGATTAAAGTAGGTACACAGGCTAAAGCTCAAATAGGTTCACTAAGAGGAGAAGGAAACGTAGAGCGTGGTAACGTTCACTGGACTTCTGGAAACTCTTTCATTGAATTTGAAGTACCAATGACCTCAATGGGTTGGGAAATGAAAGTTACAAACAAAGCATGGTTGGCAGCTAAGCATTATGCTATCAGGCCATGCATGAAAGAATATATTGACATGACCGGTGGTACGGATATTGTATTCTCTCAATTTGACAGCAAGTTCAAACAAGTCACTGACAGACAGTTAGACTTATGGATGGCTTGGGGTCGATCATCTGGAAAATATACAGGTAAGCACTTAGACGGTATCACCGAGAAGCCGTTAACAACCGGTCCTGGCTGGTATCAATTCATGGAAAGTGCAAACTATCTTGAATTTAATCCACATCAAAACATTATTGAATTTTTCAGAAATTATATCCCTCCAACGTGGAATGATAAGGTAAAGATCGAAGATCAAATCCTTGATGTCTATACAGGTAGAGGTGGATTGACATTAGTTCAGAAAGCAGGAGAAGAGTTAGACAGCAAAGGCGCTGTGCTTCAAACTGCTGAATATAACTATACCACTGAAAAGGCATTTTTCGCAGGTAGGAAGGCAATTGCGCTTGGAGCCAAGCAATACCGAGCATTCTATATTGAGCCTTTTGGATTGGTTAGATTTCACCATTTACCAATGCTAGATTCAACTACAATTGATACTAGAAAGTATAATGGTTTACCATATCAATCATACGAATTTATCGTATTCAATGATGGACGTGGTGACGGAAGAGAAGAGAATATTTACATCTTAAGAAATGAAGATGAATCACAATACTTATATTCTACTGGTACTTGGACACCAACAGGAGCAGCTGGAAAGAATGGCAATGCTCAAAAATACCACAACGGTATGGGGAACGAGAATGCATACAAAATCATCAGGGAAGAAAAAGTCGGATTAGCTGTTAAGGATCCAGGTTATATTACTTGGTTGAGAATGGCAATGAAATAAGCAAAATCAAAATTATGATCTATAGTATAAATTACACTAACAATCAAAGCTTTATGAAAGAGTGGGCAAAGGACCCAGGCATAAAGTTGGAAAAGGATGGAAGGACTAGCGGAACTGGAATGGTGTATAGAAAGGCATCCGTGCCAGGAACGACAGTAAACTTTGCTCCAAAATTTGCAGATGGAAAAATGCAAATTGCATTATCGCAAGAAGAGTTGAATCAAGCGGTGGAAGACTTGAATTTCTTCGACAAAGAAGGAACTCAGATAAAAACGGCACCACTTGGTACCAATAACCATGCTTTCTGGAAGTCAGAACATGCATATTTATTTATTGAAGGAGGCGAAGCTAGGTTAGATGATAGCGAGCCAAAGGGAAAAATCATGTTAGCAGCAATGCGAAAAGATATCCATTTTTACTTTCTAGGCGAAAATGGAAAACCGCCAGTTGCAAGTATGGTGAAATGGACTGTAAAACCGATTGACAGCAAGCATACTGCAATCGTTGAAGATGAAGCCAATTCAATGCAAGCGGTTAAGTTCTTACTTGCTTCAGATTACGAGAAGCAGCTTAACATATTGAATTGCATGGGACGGCAAATGTCAGATAAAACAGATCCAGAAGTAATTCAATCTACTTTATATAGAATGATAACTACGGATCGAGATTTATTTGCTTCTGAAGGAGTTACCAATCTGCAAAAGTTCACAACATTAGCAAAGGGATCAAATGAAGATGTAAACGTATTATCGTTGGTTAATAATTGTAAGAAGTATTTCGAAAAACGCCAAGGATACTATTATTATGGAGAAATCCGATTAGGTAAAACCATGGAAGAGATTGCATTATTTTTGAAAACTGATATAGACTTACTCCATGAGTTAAGTAACAAAGTGAAGTAAAATGATCAAAACAAAGAGGTTAGTTGTCGAATTCGATAGGCGATTTGACAGGTTCTCCTCAGATTATAAAAAGAATCTAAGAATTGAAGATAAAGTATCTGTTCTTAATGAAGCACAGAGCAAAATTTTTGAAAATAGAGTTTCAGTAGCCGAAACGAATTCAGAGATCAGAAATGACTTGAGAACTTTTGAATTAAAGAATACTTCTTTAACAAAGTTGAGAGTCGAAAAAGATTTCAGTGTTTTTGTTTTGCCTCCAAATCTTTATAAAATGTTACGTGTAAAATGTGTGGCATTTAAAGAAGGGTGTGGAAGTAAAGAAATACCGGTTACTATATTTCAAACGGATGACCTGGAACAAGCATTAACAGATGATTTCTGGAAACCAAGTTTCGAATGGGAAAATATCATTGGAGACGAAGGATCTGAGGGATTTTATGTTTGGCACCAAGATTCATGCAGGATAGATAAAGTAATAATCGATTACTATAGATTCCCTCAAGAATTAGAATGTGCATCTATGTCACCTACAGGAATGTATAGAAACGCAGATGACACTTTGATTGACTTTGATGCTGATTGTGAGTTTGATAAAACCTTTCTTTGGCAATCAATAGTAGATTTAGCAGTATTAATTGCGAGGGGAGATATTGGTGATCAAAGAGATTACCAAATACAAAAAGATAAATATTTATTAAAAGATAAAATAGAAAAATAATGAGTTCTTATAACAAAATAAGTTATTTAGTAGCCAACACGGACTATCCAATTAAAGCAGCAGGAGTTGCAATAGATGTCTGCCCATCTGGGGATTGTGGTGACGAGTGCAGGTACAATGCTGTTCCAGGCGAAATACTCATAATTGATCTTGCAACTCGATTGACTATAGATGCAGGAGATATTGCAACCACAAATAAAGTGGCTATTGCTCAGGCAATTGGTAGAAATGGATGTGCGACAGATTTGAAATTTCTTTTCGGAGATAATTTTGACTTATGTAAGCATAATTTCGATTTAAATACAGCTTCTCCGAATTGCGGTCAACAACAAATTTTGGATGTTTACTTCCCTACATGCACAGCCATAGATACTACTTTTGGATTTGGGGTGTGGCTAGATGATAGTTACGTCCGATCTACAAACGGATACAACAATAAATTACTATACTCGTGGGCAGTAGACAATCACAAGGCTGGTTGTACGGATTGTGACGAGGTAGCTGTTTGTGAAGAATTGGTGTGTAAATTGGTTGACAAGATAAATGGTTCAACCCAACCGGATCCAACAAAGGTTATCCATGGATTAAAGGCAAATTTGTGTCAACATTATCAGCCATTTAGAGCAGCAAGAGTGTACATGGGTACTGGAACCACTAAGAAATTCTGCTTAACGGTTAGTGACGGAGCAGTAGGATGTAGTGAATGTGCATATCTACCAGCAATAACAGGAATAACCATTAATGCAGTAAGTACGCCATTTGCATACACCGTAGATCCAAGTGATCCAACAAGATCATTGAAATCTCAAATAAATAGAATTGTTTCATTGATAAATAAAGCATTGAAGCCGATTGGTGGACATGCGTTCTTGACAAAAGGACTAGGCAATTGCTGTGATTATGGAATAGAAATAAACACATGTGCTACAACTGTGACATTAAATACAATTGTAAATGCATTGCCAGTGGCAATGGCACCTTGCGCTGTTGAAAATAATAATCCAACACAAGCGGCTGAAGTAATTTGTCGCGATTGTGGTGCTACGCCTGCTCCGATAGCAGTTACTTGTGCAATACGATTGTTTGTAGATCAGATGGAAGTTCCATGCAATTGTGCATATCCTCCAAATCTACCCCCTCCTAATACCTATATCAGAACGTTACAGCCTGGACTTTTAGGCGATGGACTCGGATCTAATTCAATTACCGTTGTAACAAAACAAGAACCAGAATACCCAGAAGGATTTGGATATTATTATCAAAATGCTGCTAGATACCAGTCAAATGGTGGACATGGTGGTGATTGGAGATACACAAATACAAACCGTGGATTTGTTGGGTTGCCAGATGAAGGATCAAGAGATTCAAATAATGAAGTATTGTGTGAAGAAACATATTGCGTGTATGACTTTGAAGTGCATTACAATGCAAATGGATTCCACAACAACGCATTAAACTTTAATCAAAAATCCAAAGCGGTTGTGTTGATTAGATCTAAAAATACGGTATTGATTCCACAATGGGAGGCTATATTGTTAGCATTAAAAACTAGAGGAGTTTGCTCTTCTATTAATTATATCTGTACTCCTTAATAGTAAATAATGAATATAATTAAAGTAATATCTGGAATATTTAAAATCGGGAAAGAAGGCAGTACTGACTTCGGGAAAGTACTAGATGCTCAATCAGAGTGTTGTGCTGGAGTTAATTGCTGCCTACAAGTTTTAATTATGAAGGATCAAATCACTAAAGTAAAAACAGTCGGGTACTTCAAAAGTGGAGTATGGACAGTGAAAACTTATGCTGCATTTAAAGCTGACGGGGCATAAAGATGGAATGTCCATGTCGTAAAAACTCATTCGATCTGCGAATAAGCCACACAGATAGAAAGCACATGCTTATAACTGATGTTGGTGAGTGGATGAATAATGAGAAACCAGAAAATTGCGACATTAGGATAACAAATGCTCTTCATAATATTACAAGCATTGTAAGTATTTTAGCAAAAGGGACAAATGTTTTATCAACAATAGAATTATTTGGAACTGAAAAAAAACTATGCTTACAGGATGGGTTTTATTGTATAAGCGCTGATTCTTGTGGACATACATACACGATTAACAGAGTTTATTTAGCGAATACAGCTTGCATGATCGATCAGCTCTATGTTAAAGCAAAAACAAAAGAGCACAAAGATAAAATAAACGATTTTTATCAAGATTTAAAAATGATTGAAATTAACACAAATATTGGTAGGTTAAAGTCGGCACAAGAAATATTTACGACATTAACTAAGAAGCTGAAAGCACTTGGATGTAATGATTGCGGATGCTAAACCAATTAATACGTGTTGCGACAGATGTAAAGACATTTGTTATGATATAGATAGCCAAACTATACTAGATGCTATTTATGCCGCAAAAGTATTCTTAAGTGATAATTCAATTAAAAAGAATAATTTCCTAAAGCAAGGATATATAAAAGGGGTTCTTTGTAAAGATGAAGAACTAGATCTGACACAAAATATTGAAATATTAGAAAAGCATCTTGAATTAAATAGAATAGATGATTTCCAAAAATGCTTATGCGATAATGAAATAAGTCAACTGGTAGATAATATACTAGGTATTGCAAATATTTCTTGTTGCACAAGTTCTGATAGAGCTGATCTTATTACTGATTCAACAGGATATGACGCATGGGTTGTAAAAAATCCAGATGCCGTAGTTTATGAATCATGGGAGGCTTCGTTTCTTGGAATATGTACTAAGTTTAGTTTGTCTGAAATGTTTGCAGAACAAAATATGACAATACTTTATCAATTAAGTGTTGCAAATATTACAAATAAATGCGATCTAATTACTGCAATAAGCATACAGAATGAAGTACGCGAAGAAATGCAAGTGAATTTTGAGGTTGGAGAGATTAAAGATTGCATAATTGATTATGATATTTTAGTATCAAAAACAAATTGTGATTTAAAATTAGATACATATGTGACTCTAATAAATTGCGGAGTGAAAGCAGAAGTGATCAGTAAATTAGTAGAATGTGGATTTAAAATTGAAGCCAATGCAAAAAAACAAAGTTGCGACATTTTTATAGATGCAATTACTAAAATAACGCTGTGTGATTATAAATTTTCTTTGGATAGCAAAAACATAAATTGCGAATTGGCATCAGATATTTTAGGGGTCGAATTCTGCAAGTAAAAATAACATAAATGAGCAAAACATACATAGCCAAGCTTACTCAAATAACAAATTCGGATGGAATAGTATGTTCCAATCCGAAAATTACATTTGAAAAACCATCATGCGCAAATATAGTATGTGAATTAGTAAAAAATGCTCAAGGTCAAACGACCTCCATTAAAATACAGGTTCCCGATGATTGCGAAGATGGTTGCGTTGATGTAAAAATTGACTGTAGCGCACAATGCTCAACATGTGGAGAACAAAGAATAAGAATATGTCCATGTACTGTAGATAGCGATTGCCCAGATTGTTCTACATGTGGTCCCAATGGACTTTGTATTACCAATTGCAAAACAAATGAATTTTGTTCCGGGGAAAGATGCGTAGAATGTGATGAATTCACGCCATGTACCGGTGGAAAAGTCTGTGAGAGCGGAAAGTGTAATTGCCCTCCAGAAAAGCCATATCAAAACGCAAAAGGGGAATGTGTACAATGTAATCAGTTTACTCCATTAACCCCGTGCGAAATATGCGACAATGGGTTTATTTTAGTCAAAGATTGCCCTGCTGGCGTACTTAATCCAGATACATGTGATTGTGTCGAGTGTTTAAAATCAAGCGACTGTAAAAAGCCTAATGAGAAATGCGGACCAAATGGATGTGAATGTATCGATGGATTCAGAAGGAATGCAGTAACAGGTGATTGCGAGCCTAAAGATGATTGTACTAGAGATAGCGATTGTGGAGATTGTAGGAAATGTAAAGCTGATGGCAAGTGTGGAGATTTCGAATGTCCGCCTGGATTTACTCCAAGTAATATGCCTGGCAAATGTTGTGTAAAAATATGCGATTGCAATAATCCTTCTTGTCCTCCAGGTCACAAATGTGTAAATTTAGATGGAACCAAGTGTTTCTGCCAAGATTGCAATGTAAAATGTGCAAGTGGTAAATGTCCAGAGGGATGTATTTGTGATAAGACTGACGATTGTAAGCCTAATCCATGTGGGGGGAAATGTATAGATGGCAAACCATGTGCGCCTGGTTGCGGTTGTGATCAAAATGACAATTGTGTTCCGTGTGATAATTTGAATTGCGCTGAATGTGAAAAAGTAATCGGTTGTGATTGTACAACCCCTGACAATTGTGAAGCATCTGATTGTACTGGCCCTTGTGATCAGAATACTCCATGCGCTCCTGGCTGCGGATGCACCGAAAAACGAATATGCGAAAATTGCAGAAAAATAAACTGCTTAAAACATAGCGATTGCCCAGATGGTTGCGATTGCAAATCAGATAATAAGTGCGGTCAAAAAGATTGCGTGAATACATATTGTTCTACTCCATCTGAATGCGGAGAGAATTGTGATTGTATAAAAGGGAAATGCGAAACAGGATTTGGCGGAGGCGATCCTAATGCACCATGTTCAGATGTGTTATCTATTAAAGAAGAAGCAGATTGCGCAATAAAAGGCGAATTAACTACAAAGCAATGCTGTGCTTGCAAAGATATTTATGTGCACGTAAACCAAACGCAATATGATCCATTATCAAGAACAGTAGCTGTTACTTTAAGAACAGGACCAAATGCAACAGACACAAAATTAAGTCAAACAGGAATAGTTGGGGACAATAGTATTACTGGTAATTTAAGATTAACATGGGTTCAACAAGCGCGCGAAGTGAATTCAAGCAATGTTGTTATTGCTGGTGGAAAATTAATTACTCTTACAAAAGTAGAAACCGTTTCTTTTTCAAATAACGATGAAGTAGCATTTGTAAATTATGTTGCAGGCGTTGGTGTAATTATCACTCATACTGATGGAAAGAAATATAAGATAGTTGAATCAGCATTAAGTGTTGAATCAATTGGCTTATTAATAAATACCGTTAATAAGTGTACATATAAAATTGGAAAAACTATAATTTACAGAAAAACAACTAGCGATGTTGGTAATTCTAGTACAATTTTAGATAAAGTTCAGAGATGCAAGAATCCAATCTTTACTTGGTATAAATCTAACGATGGTAGCGCTTGGACTCAGGTTAAAAAGGTTTATGCTAAAAAAGTAGGAACAAAATACGAAGATATCTTAAATGAGGTTGAAGGATTAGAATTATGTAAATACTTCAAATTGTCAAGTGATTGTGGTTGTGGCGATGATGTTATTTACTCTTGCGAAAATGGATCAATGGCGAGATACGTGCCTTATATCCCAAAAATCTTGAATGTAACTCAAGTTGATCCATGCGGTAAGATTATCGAAATTGAAGAAATTAAAGTATGCAGCTTATTTAAGCCAACGTCTCTTCCATATAAATTATATATCAATGGAGTACTAGAGTCATCTTATAATGTTGATGTAAACGGAATGTTGTTTGTTGGTGGATTAACCATTACAAAATTAGTTCCAATTACAGAAGTCAAGCTAGTATATCCTTGTGATGATTGTAATAATCCATTAATAATAACTTTGCCTACTTTAAGCGCAGATTGTTTTACTTGTACTGATGCTAGTATTACATTAGCAGCCACAGGTACTTGTGCCACTGGAATCGTAGTAAATGGAACAATGTTCAAAGTAACAACTCCATTGGTAGCTATCCCAGGATGCAATATTGCAATATACTTAAATGGAGTATTTAAATTAAATGCAATTACAGATGCATTAGGTGCATTTGCGGCTAATTTGGCAATCACTTCCAATGGAACTTACACGGTAAAAGTAACGAACTGTTATGGCTGTGAGCAAACTGATACGATAACAATAAATGACTGCTGTAGTGCTGCAATAAATGGAATCCAATATAATTGCGGAACATTAGCGCTTACATCTATATTGTCTGGGTGCGCTGTTCCTGGTAACTACTTAATAAAAAGAAAAGCCACAGGCTTAACAGTAGATTCCGGGGTATATAGCAATTCTATTACATTGCCATTTACATTATCTAATGAGATTTA
Organism: Sediminibacterium sp.; assembly: GCA_046593815.1. GTDB lineage: Bacteria > Bacteroidota > Bacteroidia > Chitinophagales > Chitinophagaceae > Sediminibacterium. The sequence continues at coordinate 38,187 of JBKJQV010000347.1, forward strand.
CATAATTGAAGTAGGTTGTGGTGCTGGATGTGATCCTTCTGCTGAATTTACGGTTTCTTGTGGGGTTCCTAATTTTACATTAATTCCAACATGCACTGGAATACAAGGAATTATCACATCTTCTGCTTATACAGGGGGAGCAGGTGCGCCTTGGTTGGTTGAATATAGCACAGATAATTTTGTAACTATTCTAGGAAGTAGTGCAGTAGATCCTTTTTCATTCAACTCAACAGATGGTATTGTTTACAAAGTAAGATTGACTGATTCTGCTGGTAATAGTATTGTAAAGACAGCAACTGGGCTTGATTGCTTAAGTAATTCATTCGATTTCACCACAGTAATGTCATGTATGGCTGGAATTCAAAAATTCTGTTTCACCCCTACCGTAACAGGTTTTTATACTGCGGTTGCGAAAGATGTAAATAATGTTACTGTTTTCTCTGCAAGTGTTTTTGGAGCTGCAGGAGTGCCTACTTGTAATAACTTTACGATAGCACCAGCTGCAGGAACTGGAACAATTGAATTAACTCATAATGGAAATACTGTAACGCATAATATCAATATTACGGCTTGTGCCATTGCAACCATAGCGTACAATTGCAGTACGGGATTAAGCGTAACAGGGGTTGCAACTTTCAATGTACATAGCCCAGGATATCCACCAGCAGGATACGGTCCATTTGCTTCTGGTGATCCAGGATTGTTCTTTACTGATGGCGTTTCTGATTCAAGAACGCTAACAATTAAGAGTCCTGACGGATCAGAAACTTACGGAACTGTTGTTGTAAATTGCTGTACTCATAGCTCAGTAATTCAAGACGATGTATGTAACGGCATAAACGCTAGATTGAAAGTATCTTTAACTGGAGTTGCTGGAGCATACAGAATAACAATATTTACTGGGGCATCACAAGTTTGCGTACCAACAACAGTTAATCATGTAGGTGGCACCGTTTTATATTCAATTGCGTGTGACTTAGTGTCAAGTACTACATATTCAGTAGAAATAGTTAATGTTGATTATGGAAATAAAATATACAAGGATCAATTGATTGGAAATGTAACTTGCTCTACTACTACAAACTATACAAGTACAAATTGTGGATTCACTGGCCCAGGAGGAGGAGGACAAGGATGTCCTGTGCAGTCTAGCGATATTGTTATAACTGGATCATGTACGCCTTCAATAACAAATAATGCCTCTATTGCAGTATCCGTGTTATTTAAGTCTACTGAATTCACAAATTGCACAGGTCAAGAATTCCCAGAAGGATCACTGGTAAGTATAAATCCTGGACAAACAATAAGTTACGGGGTTTTAGGCCACGTAAACTTAGGGAAGAAATTATTTGTAAATTCAATTGGTCCAAATGGTGATTCTTGTGTGTTTTCGATGTGTTATACAGGATGTGTTGGCGCTTCTTCTTGTTCTTTGACTACAGATCCATCGCCTGCTTGCTCAACTACTGGTGCTGCTCCTGGAAACAGAAGATTAACAACTACTAACACAAATGCTAATGCAGTATTCTTAATGATTGATGGCATTGATAAAGGAATAGTACAACCTGGAGCAAGTAACATATCATACTATGCAAACAACACAAATCACACGATATTATTTAAGTGTGTAGATGATGTAGCGCAAACAAGAACAATAACGTATCTATTAAACTGCTAAAAAATGGCTTGTAATTGTAATCCAACGATAGTCCCACCAATAAATCCGTGTAACGGATGCTTGCAAGTCAATGGCATGCTCGTTGGGTGTTCTACAGGGCCATTGCCTTGCGGAGAAACCACGACAATAGACTTGGCGGCAAATAATAATTTGGCGGTATGTACAGGTGTTCCTGTGTGGAGTATAAAAAGTTATGATCCGCTTGCGTTCATAAATGTTACTTTGTCTCAATTAGGAATATTATCATTTGATACTACTGATTATTATAAAAACGAGAAAGAATTTATAATAATATATCAAGTTGATTGCCCGAATTCTATTTTGAGGGCACAAGGGGAAATCAAGGTTTGTTTTAAAAATCCATGTCCTTCAACTTGTAAAGATTGTAATCCTTGTTCTGGAAATTGCATAGAGGCTAATGATTCACCAGTTGATGCATTAATTTCAAATACAGACTGTCCAGTAATTACTAACAACTTTGATCTTAAAACAGTATCATCGTATAGTGATTGTGGAACAATCATAACATATGATTTTATTTATCCTGCCACAATATTCGCAAATGTAACTGAAGCATTAGGAATAATTAGTTTCACTGTTTTGGATGCTGCAATATCTGGAGCGACCTATGATATTAGATATACAATGACATGTAGTGATTTTAAAATCAAGAAAATCGGGGTTCTTCATGTATTGGTTAAGAATTTATGCCATGACGTTGTATGCGCAACAGGATTTGTCTGTGAGTTATGCAGTGGAACATGTGTAGCAATTCCACCAGAAATATCACTAAACAACTTTAATCACCAAATTGGGCTAAGTTAATGATAACAGGAAATAGTATATCGGCAGTAAACGAAACGGTCATTTGGAAAGTAACGGCTGTTAATGGAAATACAAACAATGTAGGAGTTTTTGTGACATTAAACTTAGATCCAGGTTGGGTAATTGCTCCGGGATTTATTGCATCACAAGGAACTTTGGCTGGGAATATTTGGACAATTGGAGGAATGACTCCTGGACAAATTGCGACAGCTGATATTCCTGTAAAGAAAATAACTAATTTATTAGGCTCACCATGGACGTTTATCGCTGTAGTTACAGGCCTTGATACCAATGCAGGGGATAACACATTAACTGATACGGTGACGCTAGGAGAGTGCATTTTATGTCCTCCTTCTGCTGGGGCTATACCTGATCCATTTGCTTGTATTTGTGGAAGCAGTGGTGCTAATGACACTCCATGTACTTCTGGAAGTACTTCATGGGAATATGATGTAGCATCTCTTACAAATGTAGAAATGCTCAATTACAATACTGTAAATGGCAATTACCTTGTAAGACCTATTGATCCATTTCTACCTTGGAGCTTTCAATATTCTATTTGGTGTGACACAGGAGGCGGTCCATTGCAAACTTCTGGACCTGCTTTGGTTAGTGGACCAGCTCAATATGCTAATTATAATAAATTTCCTCGATTAATACAAGAGGATTTTAATCCTGATGATGCGGATACTTTTGTGACATTAAGCCAAATACCGTTAGCAGGTTTTCAAATATTTGCTCATAGGAACGGCACATTACAGCCTCAATTATCTTTTACTCTAGTTGGAGCTGTGGTAACGCCAACCGTAGCATTTGGCCCTTCGGGTGGAGCTGAATTTTCTGAAACATATTCTGTACTTTATTATGCAATTGTCTAATGGGTAGAGAAAATATTAATAATCAGGAAAAATCAATAGTCCCTTATGCTATTCCAAGAACTAATTCTTTAAGAATTCAGGAATACATATCTCCTGGATTAGAAGGACAAGTATGGGGAGTCTCAGGAGGTATTGCCCAATATATTACTTTCCCTTATCCTGATATAATTATTCAAGCAGACTCATTTGCAGAATTTCCTTTAGTTGGGGAGGCTGGGAATCTATATTTTGATCGTGATGCATCACTATATTATATATGGACAGGTTCAGGATACATACTTTTACCTGGATTAACTGGATTTTCTATGAATTTAATAGGAGATTCAGGACCTACTCAAGTAATAGGGAATACCGCCGATTTATATTTACTAGGTGTAAATGGTTTTAGTGTAATTGTTTCGGCAGTAGGAATTGCTACAATAACACCTCCAATAGGAACAGCAGATGGGCAAGTACTATATTGGGATAATGGCACTTCAACTTGGAGTGCAGTACCATTAGATGGATCGGACATTGCAAATATTCCTGCTGGTAATATTGCTGCGACCAATGTAAAAGATGCTATAATTGAACTTGATGCTGAGAAGCAAGCAGGTATTCAATATAAAGAAGAAGGTACTAACTTAGGAAGTTCAGGAACAGTAGTTAGTTTAGATATTGTAGGACCAGGAGCTACAGTAACGAGAGCAGGGAATAATGTAACGCTTACGATAGCCAAACAAGTAATAGAATTCTTTTCTCCGAATGATGGAGATACATTAATAACACTGGCAAATATTCCTAAAACAGGGACTGCTTTAGTTGTTAATGCTTCAAATAATATATTGACTCCAATTACGGATTATACGATTATAGGCGCGGCAATAACTAAAGTAGTTGCTTTTGGCCCATCACAAGGAGGTGAAGTAAATGCACAAAAAGTAATGGTAAGTTATTGGGTATAAAATAAAATAAAGCAATGAGATCAAAAATAAGCGATGGAGAGAAAAGTTTAGTCCAAGATAGTATTGCTATTACAGACGGAACTCTTATTCCAGGATATAAATTTCTTAATGATAAAGATTTTACTATAAGCTCAACGGATATCCAAAACAAGGGAATGAGCTTTGCGGATATCGTTGCATCAGTGGCTCCAGTAATTACTGCTATTCCGCCATCTGCTCCTACAAATCCAGGAAGGAATACAATTTTGAGAAGACAATATACTGACTTATATCGTACATGGAAGTATAATGGAACGGCATGGTCACATGTTTATGATGAAATAATCAGAGTCATTGGCCAATTTTCATTAAGTTTAGTGGAAGCACAAACAGCGGTAACAGCAGCAGGGACTGACATTGGTGACTTTTTTATTGTTCCTACATATATGAATGGTGCGGAGATAATAGAAATAACAGGCATGGCAGGGTCAGGAGCAGGGAACGTTGCAGTGTCTTTAAAGAAGAATGGAGTAGGGCCAGCTTGTTTTACATTAGCTGGGGTTACATCTACTTTAGTAACTCAAAGTACTTGCGCAGCAATTGTGCTTGCTACTGGTGACAAAATAACTGCGAGAATGAGTTCATTAGTAGGCTCTTTAAATGGGATGTCAATAACTATTGTTTACAAAATAACACCATAATGGGAGAAGTTGACAATAACATATTATTAAATAACACCCCTGATAAAACAATTTATTGGACAGGTGAATCTGTTCCAGAGTTGGGAATATTTAGGGGCATGTTATATAATGACGTTATTAGCAATTTAATTAAATCTTATCTTGAATTAAAAAATGCGACAATAAATATTGGTGCGCTTAGTGGCAAGCCAGAAGTAAACGTAAGTAGAGATGAAGCTATTAGTGCTATGTCTCAAAAAATGTTAAATTTATCAACCAGTGATATTAAACATGATGGAATTCCTTTTACTTATAATCGATTAAGTGTAGATGCTTCAAAATTCCTTGGATCTAAATTTTCATATAGTGTAGAAACTGATTCCAATGGATCTAAACTAGGAATTAACTTAAAAGAAGGATTAACAGGTGATGTTTTATCATCTAGGGTAATTGTATCTGGAAAATCAACAAATGGGAAAAATGTAGTAATGGATAGTAGTGAAAAAGTTACTTCCGTTTCTATTAAAAATGAAATGTATCCTATAAATATTGATATATTATCTAGGGTACAAACAAAAGGTGGTATTGTGGACCTAACGAAACAAATTGTTTTGCGCAATCCGTCTGAATCTGGATCATTTGAATCACTTTATGATGTAAAAGACAGATCATTTTCAAGTCCGTTTTCGGGCAATCTTAGCGATTTACTTGGAGGGATGGAAGCGACACAAGACCGATTGGAGCAGTATCATGATGTGTTAAAAAACACAAGCGAAGGGGATATTGTGAATAGAGTAAGTAGCAATGAACACAAAATTGCTAGTATAGATGAAATGGTTAAAAGTAATGAGACTGTTGAAATATCACTTGCTGGTTCATCAGGAACAGTGACGACAAAAACAGTTACTCCACAGAAAGCCATTAACAGTCTAACTGAGACAGTAAATAAGTTATTGGGTGACAGCACTCAACTTAAAAGCGACATTGCAGGCGTACAAAACAAGGTTGGTAATATTTCTAATCCGACTGGAGGAGGCATTCCTGGTACAACCAGTGAAAACTTAACTAGTGCGTCAAATGGAGCAGCATGATGCGACATTCAGTCAGAAGTACGATTGATGCATTTATACATTATTTAGGCGATCTATCTGGAAGACCTACGCAAAGTATAAGATTTCCAAAAAAGCTTATATATTATTATTTAAGCATTTTCAGGAATTCAGTTTTGTATGAAGAAACAAAGAAACGTAAAGACGTTGATTTGACATTGCAGCAAACAATACCATGCATAGAATTAAAAGAAATTGATGTGGTTGGGGATTGCCCCTGCGCTCCAGAAAAAGGATGTATGTGGTTAAAATCAGTTGAACCTATTCCTGATTTAATGAATATGAAACCAGATACTGTTATTACCTTGGATGGATTGATTAAATTTGAATATGTTGAATGGTTTAGGTTTTCGCATGTTCTGTGTAGTAGATATGAAGGAATAAGGAAGAATCCATATTATACGTTTAGAAACGTAAAAGGAAGATTTCATCTTTACATATATGCAAATTCAGAATTAACGAAAACTACGCAATTAGAAAGAATTGCACTTACAGGTATTTTTAAAGATCCATTGGATGTTATAAACTTTCCTGTTTGTGGAATCAAGCCTTTTATTTGTGATGTATTGGATAAGGATTTCCTTATCCCATTGGAGCTTGAGTCAATAGTTTTCTTGAAAACGTATTCAGCATTAATGAGTTTAAATAGACTCACATTACAACATGGAGATGTATTGAATAATGACAATAATGATAGTGCCGCTAAGGTGCCAATTTAAAATAAAGTTAATTAAACTATAAACGTGCCTTCATTAAGAGAAAGAATAAAAATATTAGAAAGAAAATGTTGCTGTAAAGCAAACATTACATTTGACGAAATTAATTTGACAAATGATTTTCCTTTGAATCCAAAAGAAGGAGATATCTATATTAATACGACAACAGGTACTTATATATATACTGGCACTACTAATGACTGGGTATTATCTTCAGCTCAAAACTCTTCTCAAGAAGTAGCTTTTTCAACTACTGTACCTTTTGATAATTTGTATTCATATGCTCCTATAGAATTTATAAACTCAAATATTATTTTTACACCTAATCTTGTGGGGTCTATTCCTGGGGCAGTAACTGTCTATAGAGTATTAGCAGATGGAGTATCTACTGTAACTTTTTCTAGTATTACCGAAGTTAATGGATCCCAAGGATATGATAATACTTTAAATATTGTAAATTATTTTGCCTTTTTCTTTGATGGATATAGTTATTTTGTAAATATATATCAAGATCTAAATGCTGTCCCTGTAGATTTAGTTCCACCAGTAATTCAAAGTGCTGAAGTACCTAATGTACTTAGAAATAGAATTATTTTAACATATAATGATACTTTAAGTTTAGCTTCTCCTCCTATAGCTTCTAACTTTACTGTTAGTGGTGGTAAAACCATTACTGCAGTAACAATTAGTGGAATGGAAGTATGGATTGACGTAAATACTGTTTATGCTTTTGGGAATGTTATTACAGTTTCATATACTGCTTCTGGAACTTCAATAAAAGATGTTCCATTAAATAATGCAGCTAATTTAGTAAATTATAGTGTTACCAATAATATCGCAGCTCCAGATATTGTTGCTCCAGTATTATTAACAGCAACGGTAGAAAATGCAAATCTAAATAAGATTGTATTAACATATGATGAAGATCTTAGTTTATTGGTTATCCCAGCAGTAGGAGATTATGCAGGAAGTGGTGGCAGAGCTGTAACTAATGTGGCAATAGCTTTAGGTGTAGTCACATTAACTGTTAATACACCATATGCATATGGTGATGTAATTACTATATCATATACGGCAGGAGTTAATAAATTACAAGATCCTAGTGGAAACTTTGCTGCGAACTTAGTTGCACAAAGTGTAACAAATAATATAAATTCACCAGCTACTATTGTTGCATGGGGAAATTTAGTAACAACTACTGATTCAGGAGGTTATTTAAATTATGGAGGAAGTTTACCTTCTGGTGGTAGAGGAACGGTTGCTATTGATACTACTGTTCCTTTTGAAGTGTATGCAGAATTTACATCTTTATGTCCAGCCACTGTTTTATTTTTAGATAAAGACGCTGCTAATGGTTACGTTTGGGGTGGAGGACAGGTATTTGAAGCAGGAACATATCATGTAAGTGGACTTCATTATTGGGCAGTAGATGGAGGTACGGCAAATAGTTTAGGAGCATTTACTCCTCCAAAATGGGTTAAACTTAGAAAATCAGGAGCAAATGATATTATTTTAAGCACTTGTGCTACTGAATTTGGAAGTTATGTAGATGCTCATACTTATTCAGGAGTAATTACTACTTCTACTTTATATATACATGTTTTATTTGCAGCCAATACTGCAGGAGATAAGATTCAAGTAAAATATGTAAATTAATGAATCTATTTTTAGCTAGTTTAAGTCGCAAATCTAATAAACCTGTATTAGTGATTATCAATGGAGAATCAAACTCTGGGGGATATGCTCTGAATTCTGAAGCATTAGCTGCTGAAATATTACCAAGAAGTTCTGTATTAATTTTAGACAATACAGGATTAGCCTCATTTGATATATTAGATATAGGGACTAATAATTTAGTAGGACATGCAGGATTACCTAATGGTCCTACTCATGGATTTGAATTAGAATTAGCTAATAGAGCAGATGTAAATTCATTTTATAATCAACCAGTATATTTAATTAAAACTGGCCAAGGAGGATCTTCTATTGCTCAATGGAATTTAGGAGGGGGATATTTTACTACTTTTCAGGCAAGAATTAATGCAGCTAAGGCTCTTATAGATTTTGCTGATTATAACATAGTTATATTATTTTCTTTAGGTATTAATGATGCAATTAGTGGGACCAATACAGTAACATGGAAAGCAGCAGTACAAGCTCATTTTGTAAATTTAAGGGCTGAAGTTGGAGCAAATACTCCAATTATTATGACTGAATTTCAAGGAATGGGATCTGGTGGAACGCAATACTCTTCTTATAATACTGTTATTCAAGCTATTGCTTCTGAAGATCCTAATGTATATTCTATTGATGTAACTGGCGCAGGATTACGAGATGTTAATCATTGGAATTATACAGGAATGAAGATTGTTGCAGGAAGATTACTAGATGTTTTCGAAAACTTATAAATAAAATAAAATGAGTTGGACCCCAGATGAATTTAAAGCTTTTAAGCTTTTGTCAGATAAAGTAAGAGTAATTGAAGATCAAATAAAATTATTGCTAGTCAATTTAAAAAATTGTTCTTGTGATTGTAAGATTCAGCCATATCGTAATAGCTTAGATGCTTTCTATTATATAAAAAATGAAGCAGGAGTGTCAGAGCCTTTACCATTATCGTCTTTGTTTTTAAATGATAAATTTCCTGGTGATAATATATGCATAGGAGAAAAAGGAGAATTATATATGTATGATGCGGTAATTCATACGCATTATGTCAGTATTTATAACTCTGAAGATGAAAATTCAGGCTGGCAAATTGAGTTTGTATCATGTGGGGGAACGATTCCTTGTGCTTAAATAATATTATCGTTGTGTCATGGCTCATGTTTTATACAGATTACTTAGAAGTGGCGAAGAATCCGCTTTCAAAAACACTCTATTTAGAAGTAGAGAGCTGTGCTGTATATTAGAAAAAAAGGCTGATCTTGTAGACGGCAAAGTTCCTTTAGACCAACTCCCCTCTGGGTTAGGCTTAGTTAATTTTTACGATAATTATAATGATCTTAATGCGGCATTGCCTCAACCTCAACCTGTAGATTCAATAGCAGGGGTAAGAAATTCACAAGGAACAAAATGGCTTCCTGGAAATTTAGGAGGAACATGGTATCCTAAAGGATTTTATATAAGTACTGGTACTGATTGGGTATGGGCAGGAGAATGGGCTAATCAAGCATTACAAATAACCGTAGATGCTGGAACTAACTTCGATGAGTTTGTCACTCCTCTTACCTTTAACAATGCTGCTAAGTGGGATACCAAACATAATTCTATAAATTTTTTAGACGAAGGAGTAGCATTAGGTACACCTGGAACAGTAGATTCTATTGACTTTGTAGGACCTGATGTTGTTGCGACAAGAATAGGCAATGCATTAACTGTAACTATTACAGGAGGAGGGGGAGGCGTGGGTGCTACTGGATATACTGGATATACTGGATATACTGGATATACTGGATATAGTGGTCCATCTGGCGCTATTGGGGCAACTGGTTATACAGGTTATACAGGATATACTGGAGCTGGAAACTTTACTGGTTACACTGGTTATACTGGATATACTGGATATAGTGGTCCATCTGGTGCAATTGGGGCAACTGGATATACTGGATATACTGGATATACTGGTTACACAGGAGCTGGTAATTTTACTGGATATACTGGTTATACTGGATATACTGGATATAGTGGACCATCGGGAGCGATTGGAGCTACTGGTTATACTGGATATACTGGTTACACAGGTTACACAGGAGCTGGTAATTTTACTGGTTATACTGGATACACTGGTTATAGTGGACCATCGGGAGCGATTGGAGCAACTGGTTATACTGGTTACACTGGTTACACAGGTTACACAGGTGCTGGTAATTTTACTGGTTATACTGGTTATACTGGATACACTGGTTATAGTGGACCATCGGGAGCGATTGGAGCTACTGGTTATACTGGATATACTGGTTATACAGGTTACACAGGA
>JBKJQV010000120.1:0-5343 GCA_046593815.1 Sediminibacterium sp.
CAAAAAACAAATAATTGGCATATCTTTGCTAATAATGCAATTTTGGCGCTGGAGGAAGAGGAAAAAGAAAATTATAATTAAATAAAAAGTATTAAAAAATAAAAAAAAAGTTATATATTTGTGATTGGCAATAAAATCTAAAAAATAATCAATGAACGGAAGATACAACAATAAAATAGAAAAACCAAATAAATGAACGACTTGCTTCATTATAGATTCACAAAACTAAATATTGACACTGGAGAAGGTCCGTTGAAACCACAATGGAATAGAACGGTTTGTCCTAAGTGTCAAGAAGAGAAGAATACAAAGCACAAAAATTTAGCATTCAATATGACAGACGGAAGATACGTATGTCATAAATGTGGATGGAAGGGGAACGCAATCTACCAAACAAAAGTAGAATACACAAAACCTGTATGGAATGATGCGCCTCCTAGTGACAAAGTGAAGGAGTATTTTTTAAGTAGAGGGATATCAGTAAGTACATTTAATAAACTTGTAAAAGAAAAAATAATTTCTTACAGTAAAAAAGGAGAAGGATTCTTTTTTAATTACTGGCTTGGGGATGAGTATATTAATTACAAAGCTAGGGCAATCGCTGATAAGGCGTTTTATCAGCAGAAGGATGGGCAGAAGGTGTTGTTTAATATTAATTCTGCAAAAGGAAAAACCAGAGGTATTATAGTTGAAGGTGAAATGTCGGTTATTGCTTGTATTGAGGCAGGACTTGATAGGGATTATGCTTTGTTAAGCTTAGAAAATGGAGCATCAAAGGAGGGTTCTGTAGATGGAAAATTCGCGGGATTAAAAAACTGCTATGAGTACATAAATCATATTGAAGAATGGACAATAGCTCTTGATAATGACCAGGCAGGCGTTTATACTGGAAATGAATTAATTAAGTATCTAGGAGAACATAGGTGCAAAATTATTGAATATCCAGAAAAATGTAAAGATCCTGATGATATTATAAATAGGCAAAAAAGACCAGCATTTACATCTTCAGAAAACAACGAGGTTCTAAAAAACATGATGACCTCCGCTGTAGATTACCCGGTCAAGGGAATAATAATACTTGATGATAAATTAAAAGCATTATTAATGCAGTACAAGCTGCATGGTAGACCCAAGGCGATAAAAGTTCCAATGATGGATGGTCATTTTTCATTTAAGCGTGGAGACCTCACGGTGATCAGCGGATACGCAAACCAGGGAAAAGCACTGGCTATTGATACGCCTATTCCAACAAAAGAAGGCTGGAAGAACATGGAGTTTATTCAAGTTGGAGACATTGTTTTTGATGAAGATGGGAAACTATGCAATGTAACCGCTGTAACAGAAATACAGTATGGCAGAACTTGTTATGAGCTTACATTTAGTGATGGTTCATTAATTGTGTGTGATGAAGAACATTTATGGAAAACAAGTACCCCACAAGCAAGAGCCAGTAAAAAAAGGCAAGAAAAAAGAAGCACAAAGGAAACAACTAATGACCAGCGCCATAAATGTTTAACGCCAACAATATTGACAACAAAGGAAATAATTAATTCATTTTACACACAGCATGGAGCCACAACAAGACCCAATCATTCAATTGATCTTTGTAAGCCAATAATATTGGATAAGGCCAACTTGCCAATACCAGGATACGTGCTTGGAATTTGGCTAGGAGATGGAGACACTGCAGGAGGAAGGATAACAACGGCATCGCAAGACGTATTAGATAATATAAAAAATGAAGGATATTTAATTAATAAAAATAAAGCGCAATATAGATATGGCGTTATGGGATTACAGAGACAGCTAAGAGAATGCGGCTTAATTGGAAAGAAGCGAATTCCTGCAATATATTTTAGATCTTCTATTGAGCAAAGAATGGAATTGTTGAATGGGTTAATGGATAGCGATGGATACATAGGTCTTGATGGGATGTGTGAATTTTGCGTTATTAAAAAGGATTTAGCACTTGACGTGTATGAATTAATAACATCATTGGGAGTAAAGGCAACCTTTAATGAAGGAGACGCAAAACTAAACGGAAAATTTATATCGAAAAGATACAGAATTTCATTTAAGCCATCATCTAACGTATTTAAAATTAAAAAAAATATGCAGAGACACAAAGATGGAGTTAAGTGCAGTTATAGATACATTAAAAGTTATAAAAAAGTTGACAGCGTTCCTGTAAAATGCATATCAGTTGACAGTCCTAATAAAATGTATTTATGCACAAAGTCATTTATCCCTACCCATAACACTACTTTTGCTATGAATTTGGCATATTTAATGATTATGGAGTACCAATGGAAGTGGGTAATTTTTGCAGGCGAGCAGAATCCACAAGACAGGTATTTCGAAGATTTGGCACAAATGATTTTAAGAAAACCCATAGAAGATAAAGACAGAATGGGGAACCCTATAGATGGGTGTGCTACTCCAGAAGAGTATGAGGCGGCATTAGAATTTATCTCCAATCATGTGTATTTGGTTTATCCAGAGAGAGGACAAAAGCCTACATTGGAATGGATAATGGAGAAAGTAGATTTCCTGAAGCATAAACATGGAATCAATGGAGTCATCTTGGATACTTTTAATAAAATGAAACACGATTTCGGAAACCAAAGAGATGATGTTTACCTTGATGATTGGCTAGACAAATGTTTAGAATATGCGCACTCATACGATGGGTTTATGCTCCTTATGCATCCTAGCAAGCCATCTACATTAAAAAATGGACAAGTGCCCATGATGAACATGTATGGGATCGCTGGGGGTGCCATGACTCCAAATAAAGTGGATAACATTATAATTTATCATAGACCAACTAGATTTGCAGAAGGAGGATTGCCAAACAATGAGGCAATCATTAAATTTGAAAAGATAAGAGACACCAAAGCTGTAGGAAGACTGGGAGAATATCCAGTAATATATGATCCATTTAAAAACGGATTCAAATATGGTCCATCAGGATTTTCGTATAACAGAACTATAGATTATGCTACCAGTGAAATAATAAAATCTATTCCAGACGAAAATTATATTGACGTAGATGATATACCTTTTTAACAAATGAAAACAAGTGAAATTGAATTAGCAATAGCTATATATTTTGATCCTAGAAAAAATATTATTGTCCCAAATATTAGTTATGGAATGGGTTTGCATGAATGTGATTTACTAATAGTTAATAAAGATGGATACGCAACAGAGGTGGAAATTAAAATAAGCAAGGCCGATTTAAAAAAAGACGCAAGTAAAAGTCATGGACATAGATCGAATAAAATCAAGAGACTTTATTTTGCAATGCCTGAAGACTTATTCACCGAAGATTTAATTCAATTAATACCAGAAAGAGCAGGCATATTTTTAATAAGAAAAAAACAATCCTACCCATCATATGATGGAGTGAATACTTATTATAGCGGACCTAAAGTTATTAAATATAGAAATCCACAGAATAACAAAGATGCGGTTAGTTTAACCGATAAGGAAAAAGCAAATATGGGAAGGTTAGGTATGTTGCGTTACTGGAATTTAGTCAACAAATAAATCAAAACAAATTACTTTAAAATAAGATAATTCTTAAAAAACAGTTATATTTGATAAAAATTTAGACAAATGAAACAAGAGAACTTTTGGAAGATTGTTGTGACAGCGTTATTTTTGGCGGTAGTTTATAACTTTTGCCAGCAGAAGATAAAGCACGATATAGACAGGTCAGAATCAACTAAGCGATTAGACCATATAGATTCAGTACAAACAGCTATACAAGTAATGCATGAGCAGATACTCACGGACAGGACATTAATTGTTGACAAACAAATGGAATTGGACTATGCGCTTAGTAAAGCCATTAGGATGAATACGGCATTGATTGGGTTTAAAAACAAGCCAGTTTCAGCAATGCAAAGAATACCAAATCAGGAGGTGGATAGTATTTATAACGAATTAAAAAATAGGTTAAAATGATTAAGATTATCGCTTTTCTGTTAATAGGAGTAACGCTAAGTGCCCAGCAAGACTATTGCTTTGACTCAGCGATGGTAATTAAAATATACGAGAAAGTGCTTTCGGTTGATAGCCTAGAGGGATTCATAGTAGGGCTAGATTCTAATTATGCAAATGTAGTTAGATCTCAGGAAGATAAATTTAGACTTTGCCAGGATGAAGTAAAATTAATGAGCAAAAATATAAAGAACCTGGAAAGCCAAATTAAACTAGGATCAATGAAGGGTGATTTATTTGCAGAAGAATATGAGTCATATAAACAGCAAAACAAAAAGCAAGAAAGAAAATATAAGCGATTAATCATAAAGCAAAAGATAGTCATATTTGCTTTGTCAGGAATTGGAGCTTATTTATTTCTACATGGCCTGTAGGAAAAACAATTCTCAAATAAGAGAGATCTTATTTCAAAAAACTAATGGATGCTGCGGATATTGTGGCAAAAATCTAAACAGAAGGTTTACGGTAGATCACATTATTCCAAAATCTAGGTTCAAAAAAATAATTAGGACCCAGAGAGAAACCATCCATCCGGATCTAGCTCACCTTACCATAGGAGACATTAATCACATTGATAACAAAATGGCTGCTTGTGAAATATGCAATAAGAATAAATCTGATTCCACTATAGAAGAGTTTAGAGAAAGACTCCAATTAATCACCAAGTCAATAAGAAATAGCAATAATCTCTACCAACTTGGCAAGAGATTTGGCACTATTATAGAAAACAATTCGCCCATTATTTTTTATTTCGAAAAAATCAATTAAATATTTAATTAAAATTATGAGTTTAGATGTCTATTTATCAGTTAAAGAGCCAATAATAAAAAAGGCTTCATCTGGAATATTTGTCCGTGAAAATTCGCAAACAAAAGAAATCACACAAGAGGAATGGAATGCCAAAAATCCTGAGAGAGAACCCGTAACATTTCAACAAGAAGAAAGTGAAACCAATGAGGTTTATTCAGCAAATATTACGCACAACTTAAATTCAATGGCAAAGGATGCCGGGATTTACGAACATCTTTGGCGACCTGATGAAATAAACATAACAAAGGCAAAAGAACTGATTGAACCATTAAGGCATGGATTGCACAATCTAAAGTCAGAACCAGAAAGATATAAAAAGTTTAATCCTGAAAACGGTTATATTTCTTTTCTTAGCAGAAGTAATAACCGCTCCACCTTTAGTTTGTGCCATATTTAATACTAAATTTACACCACAAAATTACAAACAATAAATAACAAATACAAATGGGATTAACAAAAATAGAATGGACAAGTTTTCCAAGACCCGATGGAACTTTTATGCAAGGTTATACAGCAAATTTATGG
>JBKJQV010000172.1:0-2779 GCA_046593815.1 Sediminibacterium sp.
GTAAACTCCACCAAAAAATGTTTTATTGAAGGTTATTTTTCAACTGATAATAAGATAGAAGTAAATAATTTTTTACAGGAACATGAATTAGATTTTGATGAAGAAATTATTCTAAGAAGAGAAATAGGAACCAATGGAAAATCAAGAGCTTTTATAAATGATACACCAGCTACTTTACAACAACTAAAACAACTTGCTGGATTATTGGTAGACCTACATCAACAATTCGACACATTAGAACTTGGTGATGCAGATTTTCAAAGATTGGTAATTGATGCACTTGCTGGAAACGAGAAAAGTATTCATCAATATCAACAAAAATATTTCGACTGGCAGCAATTATTCAACAACCTTAAATTATTAAAAGAGCAAAAAGCTTCCCACATTAAAGAATCGGATTATCATCAGTTTTTATTAAATGAAATCAATGAATTATCACTTAATGAAAATGAATTAGAAAATTTAGATGAAGAATTGAAAACGCTTGAAAATGCCGAAAATATTAAAGAAGGCTTAGCAAGGGTTTTTAATGTGCTTAGCGACTCAGAGCAACCAATTGTATTACAACTAAAACAATTAAATAATCAGTTAACTGCTTTGCAACCTAATCTAAAAGAACTTGCTGAATTATCCAATCGAATGAAAGCCGCTCAAGTTGAGTTACAAGATATTGCTGACGAAATAGATCGAATTAATAATAATATACAATTTGATGAAAAGAGAATTGAATGGATTAATCAGAGACTAAATGAAGGCTATAAATTAATTAAAAAACACAATGTAAAAACAACAGCCGATTTAATCTCCTTTAAAAAAGATTTAACCAATAAATTAGCAACTGTTTTACAATTAGATGATCAAATAATTGAGAAAGAAAAAGAATATGTTGCTTTACAAAACTTATTAGAAATTGAAGCAAATATCATTAGTAAAGCAAGAAATAAAATAAAACAAGGGTTTGAAAAAAAGGTTAACGATTTACTTAAGCAAGTTGGAATGCCGAATGCACGAATACAAGTAAATTTTCAGACGGTTTCATTATATGAATTTGGTATTGAACAAATAGATTTATTATTTGACGCAAATAATAATAATAAGTTTGAGCCAATTAGAAAAGTAGCAAGTGGGGGCGAATTAAGTAGATTAATGTTATGTATAAAATCATTGGTGGCAGAATCTATTAATCTTCCAACCTTAATCTTCGATGAAATTGATACTGGAATTTCTGGTGAAGCCGCAAAACAAGTAGGACAAATCATGCAAAAAATGTCGGAAAGCAGGCAGGTTATATGTATCACACATCAGCCGCAAATTGCTAGTAAAGCTGATACTCATTTTTATGTATACAAAGAAACTAAAGATAAACAGGTAATTACAACCATCCGTGTATTGCAAAAAGATGAACGAATAAACGCTATTGCCCAAATGCTTAGTGGAGAAAAACCAACTGCAGCGGCAATTGAAAATGCCAAGGAAATGATGAATTAATTAATCCGTATCTTCGAAATTAACTATACATTCTAAACTAATTAACACATGGCTTATAATTTATTGAAAGGTAAAAGAGGAATTATTACAGGTGCTTTAGATGAAAATTCTATCGCTTGGAAAGTAGCAGAAAAAGCACATGAAGAAGGTGCGATTTTTGTTTTAACCAATGCCCCTATTGCAATGCGTATGGGTGAAATTAATAAGTTAGCAGAAAAAACGGGCTCTACTATTATTCCTGCCGATGCAACTAATGTAGATGAGTTAACTCATCTTTTTACACAGTCTCAAGAAATACTTGGAGGTAAATTAGACTTTGTATTGCATTCAATAGGAATGAGCGTAAACATTCGTAAAAAAATTCCATATACAGAATCTAACTATGATTATTTTATGAAGGGAATAGATGTATCTGCAATGTCTTTTCATAAAATGTTGGCGGTAGCAAAAAAACTAGATGCTATTAATGAATGGGGAAGTGTAGTCGCATTAACTTATATGGCGGCTCAAAGAACATTTCCATTCTACACAGATATGGCAGACATAAAAGCAATGTTAGAATCAATTGCTAGAAGCTTTGGATATCATTATGGACTAGAAAAAAAAGTGCGTATAAATACCGTTTCACAACCTCCTACAAAAACAACTGCGGGAACTGGCATTAAAGGATTTGGCGACTTCTATGATTTTGCAAATGCAGTTGCACCATTAGGAAATGCAACAGCAGAAGATTGTGCAAATTATTGCATTACGCTTTTTTCAGATTTAACAAGAATGGTTACCATGCAAAATTTATTTCATGATGGCGGTTACTCTACTACAGGTGTTAGTAATGAAGTAATGGAAAAATTAGGTATTGCAAATCAACATTAAATTACAATAATGAACTGGATAGAATTTTTAGGCTACTTCGGTGCTTTTTTAAGTGCCATTACGTTTATACCACAAGTATGGCAAGCGTGGAAAACAAAAAGTGTGGGCGACTTAAGTATTTGGATGATATTAATTGTAATTACCAGTTGTGTAGTATGGTTAATTTATGCCGTAAATGTAAAAAGCGGACCAGTAGTTGCCGCTAACACTGTTGTGTTAACGCTCGTACTAGTACTGCTTTATTTTAAACTTACGTTTAAATCTAATAAATAAATATTTAATGAAGGTGAATAGTTAATATTCATCTTCATTAAACATAAAGTCTTCCTGACTAGGATAGTCTGGCCAAATATCTTCTATACTTTCATATATCTCACCTTCGTCATCCAATTCTTGAAGGTTTTCCACTACTTCTAAT
>JBKJQV010000180.1:0-7388 GCA_046593815.1 Sediminibacterium sp.
GGCAGGCAGCGCGGAGCGATCTGGCCTGCCTTGATTTTTTTCGTTCTTTTTTCATCAAGGAAAAAAGAACATATAGCTCTAAAGCCGAAGGCTTTAAGAAATAAGTATTTAAAAAAGTAACCATATTTAAAGCATCGAAGTGCTTTAAACTATTTGATACAGGTGATAACACCTGCATCGGCTATAAGATTTCTCCTCATTTGCATGCAAATTCGTCGAAATGACGTAATGACGTAATGCTATTTTATCGTTTATTCCTACGTGTAGGAAAGAAAATCCCTGTCTTGGCCTTTTTACTTGTTCCCTCTGCAGAACCATAATGACTCATTGCACATCGGAAACCTATTGTACTTGAACTTTCTGTTTCTTCTAAGAATCTACGTGTACCCGGACTTAACCAATATGCCCTATCATTCCAACTTCCGCCTTTATATACCCTCGACTTATCGGAAATTAATGTAGTAACGCCATATCCATAATTTACAGTACTAGAAGAATCTCCATCTTTATAATTAATAGCATAAGCCTTTTGATAGTTTCTTCTATTCTTTAAAGCAGAATCAGATTCATTCACCATCTTAATCCTTCCCTTATCATCCCTTAAATTTCCTTCTCCTAATGATTTATCAATCTTCTGAAAAGTGTTTCCTCTAAACGGATTAAAATCATCTGCATCGCTATTGGTAGTTGGTCGATAAACATCCGCAACCCACTCATTTACATTACCACTCATATTATATAATCCAAAACCATTTGGTAAAAATGAAGTGATCTCGGCAGGTATTGCAGCATTATCGTTCAATCCACCTGCAACTCCCATCAAATCACCATTTCCTCTTTTAAAGTTGGCCATGAATGATCCTTGTTCCGATCCTTTTTTGGTATAACGGATATTATCAAAACCTGCATTCTTCCAAGCATAAATTTGCTTATTAGCAATTACTTCCTCACCCTTTGTTCCTTTTGATTTTTTTTGTGGATTTTCCATTATATATCCATAAGCCGCATATTCCCACTCCGCTTCTGTTGGGAGTCTATAATCTCCAAACATAATACCATCCTCAAACTTAGCCGTAGTACGTGGTCGGCCTTGCGCATCTTTTAACGGATTTTTCTTTGATGTAACTTCCTTACCAGGAGTTGCCTGATACTCGCCTAATAAATATGCCTTGGTATTAAAATTATCTTGTCCGGCTCCATTCAATGTTTTTTTGATTTGAGATTTCTTGTCCAAAAATCCTTTTTCCATCAATGCAATTTCATTTACACGATCGGTTCTCCATATACAAAAATCAGCAGCTTGTTTCCAAGTAACCCCAACAACAGGATAATTATTATAAGCTGGATGGCGGAAATATAATTCTACGTATGGCTCATTAAAAGCCAATTCGCTTCTCCAAACCAATGTATCTGGTAATGCTTGAGTAACGATAGAATCCATACCTGCTCCGCCAAAAGTGCCCTCTAACCAATATAAATATTCGCGGTAATTAAGATTGGATATCTCTGTTTTATCAATAAAAAATGAGTTGACTGTAACCCTACGTGGTATATTATTCCAATCGGCCATTACATCTTCGGTAGTAGCGCCCATGGTAAAAGTTCCACCCTGAACAAATACCAACCCTGGAGCTGTTTTAATGTCCTTAGGCTTGGTAACGTTGAAGTTACCATAGTTTTTATCGTTGTAATTCCAACCAGTTGTGTTGGACTTTTCGGGTTTTTTCTTGATAAAACTACAAGATGAAGCCGCACCTGTTACAACTACAAGCAACAAAAGATGTTGAGATAATTTTGATAATCGCATGTTCAAAAGTTGAATAAGTAAAGCTCTAATTCTATATACTGGTTTTTACTAAGCGAATGTAAATAAATATTAGTTAGCAAAAACCTAATTTTAGACACTCTAATCACCTAAAACGCTGGTTTGGACGATTTATTTTATGAAAAAAGAATGGATGGTGTTAGTTGTCTACCCTTCGACAGGCTCTGGGTGACAACCCATGCACTAATGACGAAATCCCGTAATGACGAATAACCTATGCCGAAATCGATTTTAACCATATTACTGTTTTTGGAAGCTATTGCTTCATTTGGACAAAGATCCTATGTGCAGCAATCGGTTTTAGCGTCCGGATTATGGGGTAAAATTGGGATAGTAAAAGAAGGGATTTTTAAGGTTGATGTTAATATGCTCAACAATTTGGGAGTTTCAACTGGTACAATTAGCTCAGCTTCTATCCGATTATATGGGAATGGTGGCGGAATGCTTCCTGAAAATAATGCTACAAATAGAATTGATGATCTGGCCGAAAATGCTATTGAAGTATTTGATGGGGGTGATGGAATTTTTAATGGGAACGATTATTTTATTTTTTATGCTGCTGGTCCCCATCAATGGACATTTGATAGTACCAATCAAAGTTTTTTTTACCAAAAGAATTTGTACGCAGATACTGCTTATTACTTTATAACTATTAACACCAATTCTACCGGAAAAAGAATAATTACGCAACCAGCTGATACAAGAATTCCACAACAACAAATAAATGCTTTTACTGATAGATATGCTTACGAAAGCGATTTAGTAAATTTACTCAACAGCGGAAAAGAATGGGTAGGCGAAAACTTTTCTACCAATTTCGGCGGTACAACTTCAAGAAATTTTACGCTTAACTGGAATGGATTAATTACTGCTGAACCCTTAACTATTACTACTTCTCTTACTGGCCGATCTGTTGGAAACAATGCACAATTTAATGTTGCGCTAAATAATCGAAATATACAAACAGTAAGTATTCCTGCAGTTTCTGGCGACTTGCTTGGAGCCTATGCTAAAAATGTAAAAACTACTGGAAATTATTTGACTACTCAAACTAATTTAACGCTTTCTATCTCCTATCAATCTAATGCTGCTGGTGCTGAGGGATGGTTGAATCAATTTACAATTGTTGGCAGAAGATTGCTCAGCTTTTCTGATAATAATTTGTTGCTTTTTAGAGATACTAAATTACTACAACCCAATATTGCAGGGCAATTCAATATAAGCAACGCTCCTACATCTTCTTCAGTTTGGAACATTAGCAATCCACTACAACCTACTAAAATTACTATCAATCAAAATGGATCTACTATCAATTTTGTGAATGATATCAGTCAGCTGAAAGAATACATCGCTTTTGCTAGCACTCAACTTTCTACACCAATTAGTTTGGGAAAAATAGTCAATCAAAATTTACACAATACCAACTCTGTAAAAGGAATTATCATTACTCATTCTTCATTGTTATCGGAAGCACAACGCCTCGCTGCTTTTCATTTACAACAATATGGATATACCGATGCTGTAATAACAATTGATAAAATATACAACGAATTTTCTTCCGGATCTCCTGATCCAACAGCAATAAGAGATTACATCAAACTATTATGGGATAAGGCTTCTAGCGCTTCAACTAAACCAGCTTATGTTTTACTTTTTGGTGCTGGATCTTTTGATCCTAAAAACAGAGTGCCATCTAATATAAATTTAGTTCCTGTTTATGAAAGCAGTAATTCGCTCGACCCGCTCATTACTTTAACTTCTGATGATTTTTTTGGATTGATAGATAATACAGATGATATCAATAACAATAATTCAGCTTCACTATTGTCTATAGCTGTTGGTCGATTGCCGGTAAATAATTTATCTGAAGCAACAATAATGGTGAATAAAATCATCAACTATCATTCCCCAAAAAGTTTGGGCGACTGGAGAAAGGAAATGATTTTTTTGGCCGATGATCAAGATAATAATTTACATTTGAATGATGCCGAAAGTATTGTTAATACTGCTTTTCAAACAAACCCTATTTTTCATCCCCAGAAATTATACCTCGATGCATTTCAATTAGTAAGTGGTGCCGGAGGGGCTAGATATCCTGCAGTAAATGAAGCAATTGTAAATGGAGTTTTTAATGGTGCTTTGATTTTTAATTATTCTGGTCACGGCAATTTTCAACGCCTTACAGAAGAAGCAGTATTTAGTAGCGCCGAGGTAAATAGATTTAACAACCCGAATAAACTTCCTTTATTTATTACTGCTAGTTGCGATTTTGCGCCACATGATGATCCAACTAAACAATCGTTGGGAGAAAAATTATTGCACGGAAATGCAAACGGCGGCATTGCATTATTAACCACTACTCGCTTGGTATTTGCATCTAGTAATCGCATCATGAACAACAATTATATTCAAGCTGCTTTTACACAAAAGCCCGATGGGACTTATCTTTCCTTGGGCGAAGCTGTTCGGGTAGCTAAAAATAATACTACACAAAATAATGGTGATGTTTTAAATAGTAGGAAGTTTTCTTTATTAGGAGATCCGGCCATGCAATTGGCTTTTCCAAAAGGGTTAATGCGAATTACTGAAATTAATAATAAACCATTTACGAGTAACGATAGTTTACAATCGCTGAATAAATACACTATTAAAGGAGAAGTATTAACTCCTTCAGGAAACATCAACAACTCTTTTACTGGAACTGCATATATAATCATTTACGACAAAGCACAATCTATAAAAACATTAGGCAATACTGCCGGCAGTCAGGTTACTAATTTCACTCAACAAAAAAATATTTTATTCAGTGGTAAAGTAACTGTTAGCAATGGAATATTTAATAGCAGTTTTGTATTACCTAAAGACATTAATTTTCAATTAGGAAATGGATCTATTAGCTTATATGCAGAAAATGGAATCACTGATGCGGCAAGTAATATCCCTATAAAAATCAGTGGTGGCAACAGTTTGGCAAGTGCCGATAAAACAGGGCCAGTTATTCAATTGTTTTTAAATGATAGTTTATTTAAGTCGGGCGGACTTACCCATGAGAACCCAATATTGATTGCAAAGCTTCTCGATACATCTGGAATAAATGCAACAGGCAATAGCATTGGTCATGATATAACTTTGGTGATTGATGGAGATGACAGAAATCAAATTGTATTGAATGATTATTATAGTAATTCAATAGATAGTTATCAATCGGGAGAGTTGCGTTTTCAGCTACCAATAATTACTCCAGGCATACATACTTTAAAAGTAAAAGCTTGGGATGTACTCAATAATTCTAATGAAACAAGCTTAGAATTTACAGTAGCAAAAAAAGAAAAATTACAGATTAGCGCTGTTAGGAATTTCCCCAACCCTTTTACTGTATCTACTCAATTTGCTTTTGAGCACAATCAACCAAATACAAATTTGTTGGTAGATATTCAAATTTTTACAAGTGCTGGTCAAAAAGTAAGGTCAATAAAACGCTTGCTAAATACGGAAGGCACAAGAAATGTGCAAATAAGTTGGAAAGGGGATAGTGATTCTGGTCAGAAATTGGCACATGGAATCTATTTTTATCGTATTATTGTAGTAGCAGATGCGCAACAAACTCAAGGCGCTGGACAAATACTGCTATACTAAACACACTGAATGGTATAAATTTTACACTATTTTATTCTTTTATTCGTTAAGCACTTATCCTTATTTTCAATTTATTGAATGATGATGATAAGCCATAAAAAAAAGTGTATGAGTAATTTTTGTAAAAAATTTGTTGTTGCAACCTTATTGATGATCGGAGTTTTTTCTGGTCTACAAGCACAAACTGATTCAATTAATATTGTATCAACTGCGGTTCCGTTTTTACGTATATCACCAGACGCGCGTGCAGGTGGAATGGGCGATGCTGCAATTGCAACAGCTCCGGAAGCAAACGCAGTTTTTTGGAACCTATCAAAAGTTGGTTTCGCTAAAAAGCGCACTGGTATTGCTTTTAACTATACACCATGGTTGCGAGATTTAGGGTTGAATGATGTGTATTTAGCTAGTATGGGAATTTACCACAAACTAGATGAAACTAGTGCTATCTCAAGTTCATTACGTTATTTTAGTTTAGGAAATATTCAACTAACAGATTTTTCTGGCAATGTATTGAATACTGTTCGTCCCACTGAATTTTCAATAGACGGAGGATATACAAGGGTGTTAAGTGATAAAATGAGTATAGCTGTTGCTATTCGTTATATCAACTCGAGATTGGTTACAGGAGATGTTGGAACTGGGGTAGTATATAGAGCTGGCAATTCAATTGCCGGAGATGTTTCATTGTTTTATAATGGAGCAGATGGAGATGGACAAGGCTTTAGCGCAGGATTATCTATTTCTAACTTAGGTACTAAAATGGGTTATACCAATGATGCTCGTAATAAAGATTTTTTACCTGCCAATTTCGGTCTAGGTTTAGCATATACAAAAGCATTTAACGAAACTAGTAAAGTAACATTTGCCTTAGATTTTAATAAATTATTGGTTCCTGCTGCACCTATTGCAACTGGTAACTTTACAACTGATTCTACTAAATTAGCTGACTACAGAAGTATGAGTGTAATAAATAGTTATGGAAAATCTTTTTCTGATTCAAAATCTTTTATTGCGTCGTTTGGTGCTGAGTATAGTTATGATGAAAAATTCTTTTTAAGAGCTGGTTATTTTTATGAGGATAAAAGCAGGGGTAACAGAAGTTCATTTTCTGCTGGTGCTGGTTTTAACCTCAACTTTATGACGGTTAACGTTTCTTATTTAGTTCCTTCTGGAAGTGGAATTACTCGAAATCCTTTAAGCAATACGCTGCGATTAGGAGTAGTGTTTAATCTTGGAGAAGACTAGTAACTGTTCTTTTTGTCTTAAACCGTCATTTCGACGACTTCGCTTGCGAAGAAGGAGAAATCTCAACAAGTTATTTGCGTCATTTCGACGACTTCGCTTGCGAAGAAGGAGAAATCTCATGAAGAAAATACTGTATTAAATTGATGAGATTTCTCTCCGCCGATGCGGATCGAAATGACGCCGCCTTCGGCGGTTCAAACAACATCCGTTGCTTACGCCTCATTTCAAAAATTTATTAACGCTTTTTTCCAGAGGCCGCTTTAACGTCATTTTCCGAAGGTCTTTTGAAAACCATTACTCGCAATTCAAAATTGCTAAATATCAATTTCCTAAGGTCTTTTATGTAAATACTTGCAGGATACTACTCTTAAACTTAAATAAATTCCGAACGGAGAGAGGAATATGGAATTGGAACTAAGATTAAACTAGTTTTATACAAATGAATAATGGTAAGGCGCGTTGGAAGGCAGGCAGCGCGGAGCGATCTGGCCTGCCTTGATTTTTTCCGCCCTTTTTTTATCAAGAAAAAAAGGGCAGTTAAGCTCTAAAGCCGAAGGCTTTAAGCAATTTTTTGAGTGAAGCGTTAAACAATGAAAGCTGTTTGAGCCCGAAGGTGGCGTCATTTCGATCCGCATCGGCGGAGAGAAATCTCATCAATTTAAAACAGTATTTTCTTCATGAG
>JBKJQV010000190.1:0-5479 GCA_046593815.1 Sediminibacterium sp.
AAAAAGTTGCAGCCAAATGAAACCATTTAATTTTATAAAAGCAGAAAGTTTAGAGAGCGCTTTAGCTTCTCAAAAAGAGACGGCTCAATATATTGCTGGTGGTACCAACTTGGTTGACCTCATGAAAAAAAATATTGCGCAGCCAAATGTCTTGCTCGATGTTAGTTCAGCTTTACCCAATAAAGTAGTGAAAAAAACATTGGGTATATCAATAGGAGCAATGGCTCGTAATAACGCCGTTGCTAACGATCAACATATTTTAGCAGAGTATCCGTTGGTTGCAAAAGCTTTATTGGCTGGTGCATCTCCTCAAATTCGGAATATGGCTTCTGTAGGAGGTAATATATTACAACGCACACGGTGTCCGTATTTTTACGACATCACTACTCCTTGTAATAAAAGGCAACCTGGAACTGGTTGCAGTGCTTTGCAAGGCGAAAACCGAATGAGTGCTGTTATAGGTTATAGCGAACAATGTGTAGCAGTGCATCCATCAGATTTATGTGTGGCTTTAGCTGCATTAGATGCAACAGTAAATATTGCTCATGCAAAACAAAATACTGGAGTTATTCTTTTTAAAGATTTTCATACACTACCCGGATCAACTCCTCAAAAAGACAATAGCTTACCAACTAATGCACTCATTACTTCTGTAGAAATTGCTACTAATCCTTTTAATAAAAATTGTGCTTATGTAAAAGTTCGTGATAGAGATTCATATGCATTTGCTTTGATATCTGTTGCAGCAGCTTTACAATTGAACAATAAAAAAATCATTCAAGCCAGATTGGCATCTGGTGGTGTTGCACACAAACCTTGGCGTTGGTATGAAGCTGAGCAGTTTTTAAAAGGTAAAGATGCTACAGCTGCTAATTTTAGTGTAGCTGCTTCTATAGCTGTTAAAGACCTAAAACCTTTATTGCACAATGGTTTTAAAACAACCATGTTAAAAGGTGCTATTGAAACAGCACTAAAAAATTGTATTAATATTTAAATGTTGTAGTAACCTTTATAAATTATTTATCATGGGATTTTTCGATAATGAACAAGATTTTGCAACACCTCCTGAAGGTCGCGTAGAAGGGATTGCAAAAGTAACCGGACAAGGAAAATATTCTGCCGAATACACCGTAAAAAATTTATGTTATGGCGTATTGGTTGGTAGCACCGTAGCTGCAGGAACTATCAAAAATATTAATCTAGAAAATGCAAAGCAATCTAGTGGTGTTATAGATATAATTACTCACTTAAATAAGCCACTTGTTCCGGGTATGGCAGACGAAGCAAAAATAAAAGAAACTCGTTTTGGTTTACCTGTTTTTCATACCAATAAAGTTTATTTTAAAGGGCAGCCCATTGCAATGATTATTGCCGAAACTTTAGAAGAAGCAACTTATGCAGCTTCACTAGTAGAAGCTCAATACGATACTGAGCCATTTAATGTTGACTTTGAAACCTTTAGAAAAACAGTTGAATTAAAAGAAGCCGGAAAAGAAAAAGGAAGTTTAGAAGCTTGGGGTACTGTTCCTTTTATAGTAGAAGCAGAATACAATATTAAAGCTGATGTTCATAACCCTATGGAAATGCATGCTACCATTGCTGAATGGAAAAGTAATGATCAATTAAAACTATACGATAAGAATCAGGGAGTGAATGGAGTGCAAAGAACATTTGCTCGTTTGTTTAGTATACCCGAAAAAAATATTGAAGTGATCAGTGAATTTGTGGGTGGAGGATTTGGATCTGGACTAAGAGTTTGGCCGCATACATTGGCTGCAGTTATGGCCGCTAAGCAAGTGAATAGACCCGTTAAAATTATGCTTACTCGGCAACAAATGTTTGCTGGTACTGGGTATAGGCCTGCATCATGGCAGAAAATGAAATTAGGAGTTGATGCTTCAGGTAAATTTGCAGGAGTTTTTCATCAAGCTAAAAACGGCTCTTCTGTGTACGAAAACTTTGCTGAAGGTATTACAGGTGTTTCTCGCTTAATTTATAATTTTTCTAATCTTAAAACTCAATCAGCTATTGTTCCTTTAAACCTTAGTACACCAACTTGGATGAGAGGACCCGGCGATTGTACTGGCATATTTGCTTTAGAATCTACCATCGATGAAATAAGTTATCAAATAAAACAAGATCCCGTTGCATTACGTTTAGCCAATTTGGCTTTAGATAAAAATCCAAATACAGGCTTACCGTGGTCTACCAATTTTATTAATGAATGTATCATTAGAGGCGCCGAGCTTATTCAATGGAAAGATCGCAAACCATTACCCAATCAATTGGTTGACGGAGATTGGAGTATTGGTTACGGAATGGCTGTAGGTATGTGGAATGCTGGACGTGGCAATGCTAGTGCGGGAATTATCATGAAAAAAGATGGAAGTATTACTGTACAAACTGCAATGACAGATATTGGTACAGGTACCGGTACGGGCATGCAAAATATTGCACATGAAATAACAGGTATTCCTAAAAATAGAATTAAGATTGAGTTGGGCAATTCTAATTTGCCTCCT
Source organism: Sediminibacterium sp. (assembly GCA_046593815.1). Classification (GTDB taxonomy): domain Bacteria; phylum Bacteroidota; class Bacteroidia; order Chitinophagales; family Chitinophagaceae; genus Sediminibacterium. The sequence goes on from JBKJQV010000190.1 coordinate 2,523, forward strand.
TCTCCAAGTCAGGGTGGTAGTAATGGAATGTCATCAGTTAGTGGTGCCGTAGTTGCTGTAAGTAAAGCCCTAAAATTAAAGTTGGCAGAATATGCAGTTTCACTCAACGAAAGTTATAAAGGTGTTGCTGCTGACGATGTGTTATTATCTGCTACTGGAATTTCTTTAAAAATCGATAATAATCAGTTTATTACTTATTCTGCTATTTGGGAGAAACAACAATTAACCGAAATTGATATTGAAGCAAGTTCTGGACCAGGCGCAGAGCGTCAGAAATATTCATTTTGTTCTTCTGCTGCACATTTTTGTAAACTAAGGGTTAACCGAAAAACAGGTAAAGTAAAGATTGAAAAAATGGTATGCGTTGCCGATGGCGGTAAAATTGTTAATGATCAAGCTGCTGCAAATCAAATGTCGGGCGCTGCTGTGGGAGGCATTGGAATGACATTAATGGAAGGTCATACAGTTGATACTAAATTGGGAGGATTAATTGGAGATGATTTAGCTGGTTACCATTTTGCTGTAAATGCAGATGCTCCTATTATTCAAATAGAATTTATTGGTAAATCAGATCCAAATATTAACCCTACAGGTTCTAAAGGTTTAGGTGAAGTGGGTATTATTGGAACTGCACCTGCAATAGCCAATGCAATTTACAATGCAACTGGAAAACGCTTTAGGGACTTACCTATTACTCCAGATAAAATTTTAATGGGCTAGTTAAAATTTAATTATTACATCAACAATAAACTAACTGAAATTGGAAATACAATTTTCATTGTACAACCCTTATTAGGCAATGATTCAATTAAAATTGTTCCATTAAATAATTCAACTCTACTGGTAATATTATATATTCCAATTCCACTTTTTTGTAATGTAGAATTAAAACCAATTCCATCGTCTGAAATGGTTAAAAAAATATGTTCGAGATCTCTGTTTAATTCTATTTTACAATATTTTGCGTTTGCATGTTTTAACACATTGCTCATGGCTTCTTGAACAATTCTAAAAATACTCAATTTAAAATCATACTGAATATCATCTTCAATAAAATTATCTGATTCAAAAAATAAATCTATCTCTTTAACAGCAGTTACATCATCTAAAACACTATCGATCGCTTTTATCAATCCAAAATCTTTGATTAAAGGAGTAACTAAATTTTGGGTTAGCTTTCGTATATCTTCAATTGCATTCAAAATAAAATTAGAAGATTGCCTTAATAAATCTGATCCTCCTTCCTGCTTTTTTTCAGCTGAAGCAATATACATCATAGCAACAGTGAGCTGCTGATTTACATTATCATGTAACTCTCTACTAATTTCATATTTTTCTTTTTCTTGAGCCATAATTACGGCTTCTGCAATTTCTTTTTGCTTCAAAACTCTTTCCTCTTCTAGCTTTTGCTCCATGGCAATTCTAGTATTTAATATATTCTCTAAGTTCTTTTTTCTTTCAATACCATATTGAATTGATTTTGCAAGTAGCTTCTCCTCAAACTCTCCTTTTACTAAATAATCTTGTGCACCGCGTAACATGGTTTCTAATGCCATATCCATATCCGAAAGTCCTGTTAACACAATGATTGGTATATCGGAAGCAATTTGATTGATATGCGTAAATGAATCTATACCCACACTATCGGTTAATGATAAATCTAATAAAATTATATCGGGTTTATGCTCAGTTAATATTTTAGCAGTCTCAGCAAAACTTACGGAACGAAGAATTTTATTTATTGGCAGCCTAGTCTTCCACAGTAAGCCTTCCAGCACAATTAAATCTGCTGGATTATCTTCTACTACAAGTACGGTTAATAAATTTGTATCATTATGCATATATTCTTTCAAAAGCATCTTTAAATTTCTCCATTACAACTTTTCTCTTTAAACTCATTTTAGGCGTCATTTCACCAGTTTCAATCGACCATTCTCTAGGCAGTAACTCAAACTTTTTAATTTGTTCTACATGATTAAAAAATTGATTAAAACTTTCTACCAATTCCCTGTACAACTCTAATACTTTAGGATGATGTACAACATCTTCATTGGTTGTATAATGAATTCCTTTTTCACTCATCCATTCTTTTAAGGTAGCAAAAGAAGGTACAATCAATGCACCTACAAATTTCTTTTCTGCACCTACTATCATTATCTGTTCTATAAATGGACTCTCTTTTAATTTATTTTCGATGGGTTGAGGAGCAACATATTTTCCACCTGATGTTTTAAATAACTCTTTTTTACGATCCGTTATTTTCAAGAATTTTTTCTCATCCCAAACACCAATATCGCCCGTTAATAACCAGCCATCCACAACAGTTTCTGCAGTAAGGTCTGGTCGTTTATAATATCCTTTCATTACACATGGACCACTTACCAATATTTCACCATCTTCGGCTAGTTTAACCTTTATACCGTTAATAGGTGGGCCCACTGTTCCAAATTTTGTACCACCAATTTCTTTTCGGTTTACACATATAACTGGACTGTTTTCTGTAGGACCATAACCTTCAAAAACTTTTATACCAGCTGCATTAAAAATGCGTAATAACTTAACCTGACAAGCAGCTCCTCCTGTTATTACATAAGAAATATTTCCCCCAAGCGCTTCTCGCCATTTAGAAAAAATGAGTTTGTTGGCAATAGCCAATTGTGCATTGTACCAAAATCCACCACTTATTCTGTTATCGTATTTTCCTGCTAATTCAACTGCCCAGAAAAATAGTTTTTTCTTAATTCCCTTTAATTCGGATCCTTTGGCCAATATTTTTTCAAATACTTTTTCTAATAAACGTGGCACTGTAGTAAAGCAATCTGGTTTTATTTCTTTTAAATTATTACCAATAGTTTCTAGATTTTCGGCATAATAAATACCAATTCCACTGAACAAATAAATATATGAACAAGTTTTTTCGAAAATATGATCCAAACGAAGAAAACTTAACGCTTTTG
>JBKJQV010000229.1:0-7128 GCA_046593815.1 Sediminibacterium sp.
TTTTTATAGTCAACCCCCAAATAACGATAAACTTAAACAATTAGCTACTGCATATGATAAAGACGGCAATGAAATTAAAGGTAAGTTTCATGTGTATCCAACACAAGCCGCGGCTGGATTATGGACTACCCCTACTGATTTAGCAAAATACATGATCGATATTCAGCTTTCTTTAAAAGGCAAATCTAATAAAGTACTTAATAAAGACTTTGCCGAATTACATACCAACCGCTATTTAAAAGATGCAGATATAACCTTGGGTTCTTTTAAGCAAAACCGAAATGGGGAAGCCTACTTTTTTCATGATGCAGCAAATGATGGATATCGTGGACTATATATTGGGAGTTTAGATGGAGGAAATGGTGTAGCCATAGTTGTAAATTCCGATGTGGGAGATATTATTTTTGAATTAATGAATAGTGTTGCAAACGTTTACAACTGGAAAGGATGGGATAAACCAAAAAATGTGCAAACTATTGCCATTGATCAATTGCTCTATAAAAAATATACTGGTCTGTATAACGTTGATAGCAGTTTTAGTGAAATTATTGAAGACAAAGATGGATTATATTATTATGCTCAAGGCCAAAAAGCAAAAATGCATTTTACTTCTAAAGTTGATTTTATAAATATTGAATTTCAGACACAAAAAACATTTGAGCTAGATAAGTCAGGTGCAGTTGAAGGTTTTATGAAAAGATTGAATGGAGATACTTTGCCTTCAGCAAAAAAGGTTTACGATATACAGTCTGCAATAGTTAAAAAAGGAGAATATGCCAATTTTGGATGGCATCTCATAGAAAACAAACGTTTTAATGAAGCTTTGAAATTATTACAACTCGGTAATGCAAAATATCCTACCGATATAAATACAAGCATTAACCTAGCACATTGTTATTTATTTAAAAATGAATTTGATAAAGCCATTCAGTTGTATAAAGATTGTCTTAGCCCACCTAAAGATGCATCTACCGTTAAAGACACGCTAAAACAAGATTTTGAATACTTTCAAAAGAATGGGTTTGATAAAGGGGTGGTTGCAAAAGCGTTGGCCGTTCTTTCGATTATTTAAATGCTAATGTCTTAAGATTTGCTATTGCTATACAAATAAGGCCATTTTTACTAATACTAGTGAAATATGTAACATTTTCCTTAACATATGTAACACAATAAGCCTTGAACAGAATTTTCTTTGTTGAATTATTTATGATAAACAATTTAAAAATAAAAAAATGAGTTCAGCTAAAGTGTTATTAGGCGTTCTTGCAGGCGTAGCCGCAGGTGCAGCATTAGGAATTTTGTTCGCTCCAGATGAAGGAAAAAACACACGTAAGAAAATTTCTAAAAAAGGTGATGATTATATAGAAGATCTAAAATTAAAGTTTGATGATTTTCTAGAAAGTGTTACTGAAAAATTTGATACAGCAAAAGATGATGCTGATAATTTAATTAAAAAAGGAAAATCAAAAGTACAAGAAGCAAGAAGTGATTTTAAAAGTGCTGTGAACTAAATGGGTTTTCATTATAATTAATTTAAAGAACATGGAAGAAAAAGCAACGCTGATTGAGTCGCTGTTTGAAAAAGCAGAAACTTATGCAAAAACCAATATTGATATATTAAAGCTTAAAGCTATTGATAAATCTGCTGATGTAATTTCATCTATAGCTGCAAAACTGGCCATCATTGTTGTGGTCTTATTAATAGCATTAATGATAAATATAGGTTTAGCATTATGGATTGGCGAACTAGTAGGCAAAACTTATTACGGATTCTTCATCGTTGCTGCTTTCTATGTTTTAGTTGTATTAATACTATATTACAAAAGTGGTGTTATATTAAAAGCCCCCGTTAACGATTCCATTATTTTGCAAATGACTAAAGAAAAAAATGATGAAGAAACCTTTACCAAATGATTTACTTAAACTAAAAGTAAAATTATTAGAAGCAAAGCGTGACAGAGAACTTATTGACCTCAAAGAACATTTTCATGCAGTTAAGGCAAGTTTAAATCCCATCAATCTCATAAAAGATTCTTTTAAGTCAGCAACAGCATCGCCAGATTTAGCAGACGGAATTGATAAAACTGTTATAGGTCTTTTGTCAGGATTTTTAGTTAAAAATTTAGTTTATCGTAATTCTTTTAACCCTTTAAAAATAGCTGCAAGTATTGGCCTACAGATAATCGGTGCAAGTGTAGCTTCTAAAAATTCTGATAAAATAAAATCTACAGGCCTAAAACTTTTTCATTCTTTACTTTCAAAAATAAAACACCATAAAAATGGTGTTCATAAAAGTGAAATACAATCGTATTTAGATTAATATTCAATAATCAGCAAATGAAAAAAAATTCATTATTAATAATACTCGCCATTTTGTTCATAACAACATTCTCAAGTTGTGCAGTTATAGGCAGCATTTTTAAAGCAGGCATGGGATTTGGCATTTTTATTGTTGTACTTGTTGTTGCAATTATAATTTTTATTATTAGTAGAATGGGAAAAAATAAGTAAGTTTATAATCATTTTATTAATCAAATAAATAGTATGAACAACTTTTTTAGAGCAATCATTGCAGGTTTCACAGCAAAAAAATTAGGTGGGGGATGTCTTAGCACAGTTATTATTTTTGTAGTAGTTTACATGTTACTCGGTCATTGCCGTTAGTCTTAATTCTAATTTTGGTTAAAAATTAAATCAATTTGTTTTATATGTTAAACTATGAGTATAATGGAAAAGCCCGTTAATATTCCTTTTTATTTAAAAATTTCACAAATCCTATTGGGCATCGTTGCCTTCTTTTTTATTTTGTATGAAGGAAGTGAAATTATCCGTCCATTACTATTTGCACTTATCTTAGCCATACTTTTAAATCCGCTAGTTGAATTTTTACAGCGTAAAAAGGTTAACCGTGTATTAGCAATATTAATTACTGTACTTTTCGCATTTATATTTATTTCAATTTTATTATATTTTATCTTTTCACAAGCAAGTTTATTTTCAGATGCATTTCCGCAGCTTAAAATAAAATTTAATTTATTAATTGAGCAAATCATTCATTGGTTTTCTAGAACTTTTAATGTAAGTCACAGAAAAATAGATCTTTGGATTTCAAAACAAACTAGTGAAGGCTTGAATAATACTTCTACTGTTATCAGTCAAACAATAACAACCATTGGAGGTTTGGCAGTTACGCTTTTTTTAATTCCTGTATATATATTCATGTTTATATTTTACAAGAATTTATTTCTCAAATTTATAGCCTGCCTTTTTCCAACTGATCAACATGCAATGGTAAAGGATGTGCTTACAGAAACAAAAACACTCATTCAGAATTACCTTTTAGGCTTGTCATTAGAAGCATTAATTATTGCAACTTTAAATTCAATAGGTCTTTTAATACTTGGAATTGACTATGCAATTCTATTAGGAGTTATTGGAGCTTTATTAAACGTTATACCATATATAGCTGGGCTTATAGCTATTGCATTGCCCATGATAATTGCTGTAGCTACCAAGTCATCTACAGCTGCAATATGGGTATTTGTTGTATATATTATTGTACAATTCATCGACAATCATTATATAGTTCCTTATGTAGTTGCTTCAAAAGTTAAAATAAATGCGCTCATATCTATTATTGTAGTGCTAATTGGAGGAGCTTTATGGGGGGTATCTGGAATGTTTTTATCTATACCACTTACTGCAATAATAAAAGTTATTTTCGACCGGATAGATCCATTGAAACCTTGGGGTATATTATTAGGTGATGATATGGATGCAACAGATAAAAATTTTCTAAGTTTTAAAAGAAGAAAACCAGCTATCAAAAAGGTTTAACATAAGTTTCCTTTTAAAAACGGTACTCATCATTCTAATACTATTTTGTAAATAGAATGAAAATTGTCCATTCATTGGCACCTATTCTCCATTTTTTATGGTTTCAAGTATAATCATCTTTGCACTGTCAATAACGACAACAAAAATTAAAAAATATAAAGATGAAAAAGTTCGCAGTTCCAACAAGAGATGAAGTAGCACCAGCTAACCAAGCAATTTTCGACAACCTTAATAAAGCCCTAGGATTCGTTCCAAATTTGTATGCCACTATTGCTTATTCCGACAATGGTTTAGGCAAATACCTTGCTTATCAAAACGCTAAAACAACTTTAACCAACAAAGAAAAAGAAGCAGTTAACTTAGTTGTTAGTCAAGTAAATGATTGTATTTATTGCTTAAGTGCACACACAGTAATTGGAAAAATGAATGGCTTTACAGATGATCAAATACTGGATATTCGTAGTGGAAAAGCTACAGATACAAAATTGAATGCATTGGTTCAATTAGCAAAGAGTATCACCATCAATAAAGGCAAAGCAGATGCCAAATTAGTTGATAGCTATTTTGCACAAGGATATACCAATGAAAACCTAATAGATCTTATTTTACAAGTGAGTGATAAAGTAGCAATGAATTACCTTCATAACCTTACCGAAGTGCCGGTAGATTTCCCTTTGGCTCCATCACTTGAAGCTGAATTAAGTCTAAATTAGAATTCTACCATATACATGCAATAAAATTAGCCGGTTTAGTCCGGCTTTTTTTAGTTGGTCATTCTAGGGAAAATCGTCCATCCCTTAGCGTTCATCCTCCATTTGTATACATCTTAAATTAAAGCACCTTTGGTACTTACTAATAAAAAAATAATTATATGGAACAAAAGCACCCACTTCCTCCATTTACAATGGAAAAAGCTTTACAGAAAGTTCAAATGGCAGAAGATGCCTGGAATAGCCAAGACCCCGAAAGAATTTGTTTGGCCTATACCATTGATACAGAATGGCGTAACAGAACTGATTTCATAAATGGGCGTGAAGCCGTGAAAGAGTTCTTAGAGAATAAGTGGAAAAAAGAGCTAAACTATAAACTCAAAAAAGAATTATGGGGCTTTAGAGAAAATAGAATGGCAGTTAGGTTTGAGTATGAATATCATAATGCAGAGGGACAATGGTTTAGGGCCTATGGTAATGAAAACTGGGAATTTGATGAGAATGGTTTAATGAGAAAACGTTACGCTAGCATTAATGATTTGGCAATAAAAGAGTCGGAGAGAAAATTATAATATTTTTTGATAAATTGAATAAAATATTTTAATTTATTTTTATATATGCTTAATCAATCTGCTTTTACGTTAGTTAATCCGCAAAACGGAAACCTCGCTTTTAAACTTTTTTCATTTGAAGACAATAGTTTTTTTGATCATATTCAAAGGCAGAATTATTATTCATTAATTTGGGTTACTGAAGGCAATGGGATATTAAAATCTGATTTTGCAGAGTATGAGTTTGGTGCTAATTCATTATTTGCCTTTTCGCCTTATCAGCCTTATATGTTTATAACAACTAAAGCTATAAAAGGAATAGCTATTTATTTTCATGCCGATTTTTTCTGTATATACAAGCATCACAAAGAAGTTTCATGTAATGGGGTTTTATACAATAATATTTATCAACCGCCATTTGTAAAAGTTGATGAAAGTTCTGCAGCTACTTTACAAATGCTTTGTGAAAATATAAAAATCGAAATGCAGAATCCCGATTTGGCGCAAAATGAATTACTTATATCTTATTTAAAAATATTGCTGATTACTGCCGCACGTTTAAAAACCCAGCAACAACCTGAAGCTGCTGCTGAAGTTAAAGACAATAAGGAACCATTTATACTTCAAAAGCTAAAAGATGCTATTGAAGAAAATTACAAAACAAAACACTCCCCTGCCGATTATGCTGAGCTTTTGTATATCTCCCCTAAAGCATTGGCAAAAATTACTAAATCGTATTTTAATAAAACACTTTCTCATCTTATCAACGAACGGATTGTTATTGAAGCAAAAAGGGAATTGTATCTCACAGGTAAATCTGTAAAGGAAATTGCTTATGAACTAGGATATGAAGATGAGTATTATTTCAGTCGATTTTTTAAAGTAAATGCTGATGTGTCTCCCCAGTTGTATAGAGATACTGTTGGATTCGATAAAATGAAATCTTAGGGCTCTGAAAACTTTTAATTTATGTGAAAGAATTGAATTATTCTTATCTTTCATAAAACTAAATTTATGAAACAACTCTTAAATTTATTAATTGTTAGCTTGTGCATTGGATGTGCATCAATCAAAACTTCAAAAACGAATTATCTAAACGGAGTATGGATTCCGATTAAACAAGAAATGGGTGGTAAAGAATTACCATCAGTTGCATTTGCAACTCAAAGACTTATCATTAGTGATAGCAATTATACTTTTAGTGCAGAAAGCGTAGATAAAGGAATTTTAAGATTCACAGATAACAAAATAGATATCTACGGTAAAGAGGGTGTAAACACAGGGAAACATTTTACTACTATTTATAAATACGAAAATGAACTTTTAACAATTTGCTACAACCTATTGGGTAATAGCTACCCTGAAACATTTGATACAAAAACTAAACCAACTTTATTCCTTTCGGTGTATAAAAAAGAAAAGAAATAATTATGAAAAGATCATATTGTATTATTGTATTTTTTGCTGCAATAAGTTTAAATAGTTTTTCTCAATCAAAACCTGAACTCCCTACAGATTTTTATGATAAACTCAGTTATACTTTGCCAGTAGGTTTTAATTATAATGACTCCGTTCAATTAATATCTGAGATCAAAAAAATTGCTAGTGAATTATTAAAATGGGATAATAATGCTCTAGATAATTATATTATTTCCGATTCAGCTTATCGCTATTATTTTCTTACTGGGTATGGTCTTGAAAATCTAATTTTAGGTAACTATAACAAAGCCGTAGCGTATATTAATGAATCTAGGCTGCTCCGCAAATCATCCGATTATGTTCTTCCTGATGGCCTATTTGAGCTAGCATATAGCAATGCATGTATTAAACACGCAGATGATGGTAGCCCTGCTTTCCGAAATTCATATTCTAAAATATTGATTGAAGAGTTTAATAAGCTAAATCCTTCGTTCAGAAATGATATTGTAAACCAATCAAAAGGTACTTATACCTCTATGAAAGCAGTAGTATAAGTACCTTTTGATTGGTTTACAATATCATTTCTGAACGAAGGATTTAGCTTATTAAAC
>JBKJQV010000259.1:0-3112 GCA_046593815.1 Sediminibacterium sp.
ATTTTATACTCAATCATTTCATGATAAAATTGAAAATATTATTCTTGCTGTTTCTTTTCTTACATTGTTCACCATTCAAAAAGAGTTTAAACGCTTCTCAAGTTCATTGCATATTAAATTAAATGAACTTATTTCTACAAGCGAAAAGGCCAATAATGAAATGATGATAGTGGAAGAAAAAACCGAGTCGGAATTAATACTGTTAACTAAAATATATGCTGAAACTGCTGTTGCTGATACAAATGTTGATGACAAATTCAAAACTTAAAAATATTTAATTCATTATTTAATTTAATTTTATGGGAAACTTATTATACGTTGTTGCAGTAATTCTAGTAATTGCTTGGGCTATTGGTTTTGTAGGATATGGTACTGGTGGATTAATTCATGTACTTTTGGTTATAGCAATAATAGTTATTTTACTACGAGTAATTCAAGGCAGAAGACCTTTATAGTTACAGACCTATTTTTTATAAGCATTCATCTTTAATTAAGATGGATGCTTTTTTATTTGATATGTGAATTATGTAACAATCAAATTCAATTTTGTAACATATTTGTAATTCAATGATTCAATTTTGCATTGTCAATCAATGCCTAATTATGGGTTGATTTTAAAAACTATTTATGAAAAAATATTTACAACATTTAACTTGTCTTTTTTCAGCTACAATTATTTTTGTATCTGGAACTTTTGCGCAAGAAACAACTACAACTACTACCACTACAATGCCTAGTGTTATTGTAAATCCTCCTTTGTTTAAGGGTATTGAAGGGTATAGAACTTGGTCATTTGGAATTAGTGCTGGCGCTATGGCGCCGTTTTCTGCTTTTGGAGGAAATAATGATTTTTCTAATTGGCAAGCTTCATTAGGATATGGAGTATATATTAAGAAACAAATATCTCATGTATTTGGTATTCAATTAGATGCTCAAAGAGGTACATTAAAAGCTAATAATAGTAAACTTTGGGCTGGTCTTCCCCCGGTAAGTCCTTATGCTTCTTATAAAACAGATCTTCATTATGTTCTAAGTTTAAGTACAGTAGCTACTTTGGGTAATATTAATTGGTCTGCACTACATACTGCAATACAACCATATGTTTCTATTGGAGCAGGTGTATTAAATTATAATACAACTTTGTTAACTAAAACAGGAACAAGTGTAAACTTTAAACCTATTGAAAGTGTTTCAACTTTTTATGTTCCGATAGGACTAGGAATTAAAGCAAACATATCACAGAGTGTTAATTTTGATTTAGGCTATACAATGGGATATGCAGATGGAGATGATTTGGATGGTTATTTTAAAGATCCTTATCTTAAAGATAAGTTTTCTTATGCTCATGCTGGTCTTGAGTTTGCTTTGGGTAATCCTAAAAAACCTCAATTGGCTCGTCATAATCCACCTGCACAATTATCTATGGATCTGACTGATGCTAACAATGCTTTAAAAGCTGAATTAGCTGCTAGTGAAGCAAGAAATAAACAAAGGATTGATGAGTTAAATCGTCTTAAAATGGATACCGATGGTGATGGTGTTAGTGATTATTTTGATAAATGTCCTAATACCCCTACTGGAGTTAAAGTAGATGGTGGTGGTTGTCCTTTGCCAGTTGCTCCAATGCCAGTAAAAGATACAGTAGTTAAAATTGAAAAGAGTACTACTTATATCATTACTCCAGAAGATCAAATGATTGTGACTGACACTTTCAGAAATTTAGAATTCGAATTTGGTAAATCTACAATTAGAAAACGTTCTTTACCTTATTTAGATAGATTGGCTGCCCTTTTAATTAAAAAAGGATTTAGTTTAAAACTTGCAGGTCATACTGATTATGTAGGTTCTGATGCTGCAAATATGATTCTTTCAAAAGATAGAGCAGAATCTGTAAAAAGTTATTTAGTAAGTCAGGGCGCTAATTCTTCTCGTATTGAAGCAGTTGGTTATGGTGAAACGCAACCAATAGCTACAAATAAAACTGATGCTGGTCGTCAAAAAAATAGAAGAGTTGAAATGACCATATATTAAACAATACAAAAGTTGTATATTTCATATGCCCATACTATTAAAGTATGGGCATTTTTAAATTTTAATTTATGTTTTCTTTTCGTTTGCAGGTAAATAATATATTGGAAGGCGTTGGCGATTATTCCGTATTTCTTAATGGCCTTTACAATAACCTTTTTTCAAAAGGATTTGAGTGGAATGAACTTATTAGACAATGTTATTTTATTGGTTATAAGTCGCTAAACATTGTTTTAGTAACTGGGTTTGTACTTGGATTTGTACTTACGCTTCAATCTCAACCTACTTTGAAAGCTTTTGGTGCAGAAGGGTATGTGCCTAATATGGTAGCTATTTCTATAATTAGAGAGTTGGGCCCAGTAATTATTTCTCTTATTTGTGCGGGTAAAATTGCATCAGGTATTGGCGCAGAATTGGGAAGTATGAAAGTAACTGAACAAATAGCTGCAATGGATGTTTCAGCAGCAAACCCAGTTCAATACTTAGTAGTAACAAGAATACTGGCTTGTATCTTTATGGTACCAATATTGGTGATTCTAGCTGATGTTTTTGCTTTCTTTGGCGGTTATTTTGGCACTAATATTTCTGGAAATATGTCTGCTATTCTTTATTTTAATAAATCATTTGAATCACTTGCTTTCTCAGATTTTTTCCCAGCTCTAATCAAAACATTTTTCTTTGGGTTTATTATAGGGTTTATTGGTTGCTATAAAGGTTTTAATGCAAACAAAGGAACTGAAAGTGTAGGTATAGCGGCAAATTCTGCAGTTGTAACTGCTTCATTTTGGATTATTGTCATTGATGCACTAGCTGTTCAAATCACAAGTGTATTTATATATAATTAGTTTATGGATAATGTAATAAAAATTACAAATCTTAAAAAATCATTTAATGGAGTAGCCGTATTAAAAGGGCTTACTCTAGAATTGAATAAAGGAGAAAATTTAGTTGTAATTGGTAAAAGCGGGCAAGGGAAAAGTGTTTCAATACAATGTGTAGCTGGTATGATTGTACCTGATGACGGTAAGATATTTGTATTAGATCAAGAAATTGAAAATATAAACCCTGTAGAATTAAAAAAATT
>JBKJQV010000362.1:0-7703 GCA_046593815.1 Sediminibacterium sp.
AACAAAAGGAGTAACAGTATATGTAGCAGTACCAGTTGAAGCACCAACGTAGCTTAATGTTTGAACAATATATGATTGTTGCGTAACTTGACCTGATCCTCCAGTAGCTCCTGACAATGCTGGAGCTGTCCATGTATATGTAGTTCCAGCAGGTACTTGACTACTGAGATTTGCAAAAAAATTTGCACCACTACAAATAGGATTTACGACTCCAGTTCCGTCAATTGACATTGCAGTTGGATTAACAGTAACTGTGAATGTAAATGGATTTCCAGTTGTTGGTGTAATTGTGTAAACAACTGTACCAACCGTATTACCTGAAACACTTAAAGTTTGACTTAAGGAAGCAACACCACTTAGTTCATCAGTGCTTCCTACAACATTGCCCGCTGTAACATTAGAAGTCCATTTAAATTGAGCTCCACTCAATCCTACTTCTAAAGGGGTCAAAGTAACCGTTCCTCCACTACAAACCGACTTAGCTTGATTTGATTGAGCAAACCCCATATTTACCAAAATCATCCCAACAACAAACAGGTAAAAACTCCTCATATAGCTAATGGTTGAAACCTAAACAAGTGTTAAATATATTGATATATGAGATACAGCTTTTCTATATTTTGTTACCAAAAAATATAAATATAGATCGGGAAGGTTCTCGAAATGAACAATTAGACGTAAAAGATTAAAAAACCATTAAATTACAAAGGCACCAATTAATTCATTATTTAGCACTTCTACCTGAATATGGTTTTCTTTAGTTGTAGCAAGTGAAAGACCAACATAATCTGGTTTTACTGGAAAGAGTTTATGCATTCTTTCCACCAATACCATCGTTTGAATACTTTTAGGGTGAGCCTCTAACAATGGTTTAAGCGCATACAATAAAGTTCTGCCGCTATTAGCAACATCATCTATAATTACAATGTTAATTCCGTTTAATTCAACTTTTTCACTAAGCATTACAGCTGTAGGAAAATCTTTATCCAATTGCATCGAAATAATTTGCATTGGATTGGATATATATTGTTTTAGAAGAACGCCAATTTTTTCGGCCATTGTACTTCCACTATTGCGTATACCAATCAACAAAACTGGTGCATCATTTCCACTCAGGTTTTCTGCCAACTCCAAGCTCATGCGATGTAATTTTTGAGCTATTGCTGCTTGACTTAGAATATATCTTTTTTCGGGCATTCCCTTGTTTTATTCCCCAAATTAACAACAATAAATGCATTCAACAAATGATCCCTTCATTTGTTAATTATCTATCTTAGCGTTTTAACCCTTTATTATGTACTATATATCTCAAATTGCTTTTTTAATTTTGTCTGCAATTGGTATTTTTTTATTTACTAAAAAAGCCAGTGAAATTAAGCGCAATATTTTCTTAGGCAAGGCCGAAGACTTAAGTGATAACCCATCTCTACGTTGGAAGAACCTTGCTTTATTAGCATTAGGTCAAAGAAAAATGTTCAAGAACCCTTTTGTTGCAATTATGCACTTAATTATCTACGCAGGATTTATCATCATCAATTTAGAAGTATTAGAAATAGTATTGGATGGAATTTTAGGCACACATAGATTGTTTCTTCCATATATAGGAAGCTTCTATACATTTTTAATTAACTTTTTTGAATTGCTGGCTGTTGGTGTAATTCTTGTTTGCATAATATTTTTTGCGCGCAGAAATATAATTCAATTAAAAAGATTTATTAGCAAAGACTTAAATGGATGGGCTCGTAGTGATGCCAATTATATTTTAATAACAGAAATTGTATTGATGAGTTTATTCCTTACAATGAATGCTACAGATCAAGTATTACAATCAAGAGGATTTGAGCCCGATCATTATAAGATAACCCATGCATTCTTTTTTTCTGAAATGCTCACTCCCCTATTTAATGGATTTACAAGTGAAACAATTGTTGGCATTGAACGTACAGCATGGTGGTTACACATTACCGGCATTTTTGCTTTTTTAAATTACTTACCATATTCTAAACATCTTCATATCATGCTAGCTTTTCCTAATGCGTATTATGCCCGACTTGTTTCTCCTGGCATTATAAAAAATATGCCTGCTATACAAAATGAAGTACTATATGCTATGCAACCAGAAATGGCTCCTACCGATGCAGCTCCTCCAGCAAGTTTTGGCGCAAAAGACATTTTTGATTTGAGTTGGAAAAATTTATTGGATGCTTATAGCTGCACCGAATGTGGAAGATGCACTGCTGCATGTCCCGCAAATATTACTGGTAAATTATTGAGCCCTCGAAAAATAATGATGGCCACAAGAGATAGAATGGAAGATGTTGGTAAAAATATCAATACAAATAAGCAATTTATTGCAGATGAAAAATCTTTGTTGCATGATTATATTAGTGTAGAGGAATTACGTGCTTGTACTACTTGTAATGCATGTGTAGAAGAGTGCCCTGTTAGCATTTCTCCTTTAGATATCATTATTGAATTACGAAGATCTTTAATTATGGAAGAAAGCAACGCACCACAAGAATGGAATGGCACATTTAGCAATATTGAAAATAATTTTGCACCATGGAAGTTTTCTCCAGACGATAGAGATGCATGGACAAAAGAAATGGCTTAAACAAATGGATGATATACTATACGCCAAAGTTGCAATAATGCAGTAAGTATAAAAATGACGCCCATTATTTTATTCAATGTTTTATTACTTGTTTTTAATTTATTGACCAACCAATTTCCTCCATGAATATATACTGCGAGCCCAGCTAAAGTTCCCGTACCTGCTCCAACAGTAAATAAATTAAATGCAAAGTTATTGGCAGGCAATAATCCATTTTGGAATAAAGTTGAAGTCCATAAAAACCAAAAAGGAATTTGTACTGGGTTTAAAGCACTCATCATCAATCCTAAAAAAAAGCGGTGTAACTTATTATTTAATACCAATGATTTTTTATCTCCTTTTTGTTTATTTGCAGTAATAAAAGCCATAATACCTAGTGCTAAAAACAATACAACAGTTAGCCATCCCAATGCCAAAAACCAATTTCTGTGTTCTGTAACCCATGCCATTCCAGTTAATGCAAAACGCAAATACACCATTTCAATAATAGCTACTCCAATAGCAAATTCCCAAGCTTTTTTAAACCCTTCTTGCAAACAGATCTGTGTACTTGTAAAACTCATATTACCCAATGGTAACTGGCCAAGAAAACTTACCGTAAAGCCAAGTAATATGAAAATAACTGTTTGCATTTTACAAATCTAAACGAACTATTGCTCCTTTTCTTACACTATTCTTCTTATTTTCGTATAAATAAGTGCAATGAAGGTTAATACAATGGCAGACATGTTAGCTGCAGGTGAAATGCCTGAAGTTTTATTTTGGGTAGGATGCGCAGGTAGCTTCGATCAAAGAGCTCAAAAAGTTACCAAAGCATTCGCTACCATATTAGATAAAGTAGGAATAAAATTTGCCATTTTAGGAAAAGAAGAAGCTTGTACTGGTGATCCTGCAAGAAGAGCTGGCAATGAATTTTTATTTCAAATGATGGCCTATCAAAATATTCAAGTGTTGAATGGATATGGCATTAAAAAAATTGTAACTACTTGTCCGCATTGTTTTAATATACTTAAAAATGAATACCCAGAACTTGGCGGAAACTATGAAGTAATTCATCATACTACTTTATTGCAAGAACTCATTAATGAGGGCCGCATAAAAATGAAGGAAGGTGGTGAGTTTAAAGGAAAGAAAATATCTTATCATGATAGCTGTTATTTGGGTAGAGCCAATAATATTTATGAAGCACCTCGTAAAGTATTAGAAGCACTTGATGCAGAATTAGTTGAAATGAAACGTTGCAAAAGCAATGGATTATGCTGTGGTGCTGGAGGAGCACAAATGTTTAAAGAAGACGAACAGGGTGATAAACGCATTAATATGGAACGTGCCGATGAAGCTTTAGCAACTGGCGCTTCTTTTATTGCAGCTGCTTGTCCGTTTTGTAATACTATGCTGACTGATGGAGTAAAAAATAGAGAAAAAGAAAACGAAGTAGGCGTATTAGATGTTGCTGAAATGATTGCAGCAAGTATGCAATAAAATAATTATTATGGATTTAAACTACCAACAACATTTGCCAGCCGATTTTTCTGACAACTCCAAAGTATGGATTTACCAGAGCAGTAGATTATTTACTATGAGTGAAGCTTTTGATATTGAAGATATCCTCACAGATTTTATTGCTAATTGGAAAAGTCATGGTGCTGCAGTAAAAGGATATGCCAATTTATTTTTTGGACAATTCATTATATTAATGGCCGATGAAACTGCAGCTACTGTTGGCGGATGCAGTACTGATAGTTCGGTACATGCCATACAGGCTATTGAAAAAAAATGCAAAGTAGATTTATTTAATCGCCAGATTTTAGCTTTTATAAGGCACGATAAATTACAAATGTTACCATTGAATCAATTCAATTATGCTTTCGAAAATAAATTTATTGAAGAAGATACATTGTATTTTAATAACCTAATTGCAACTAAAAAAATGTTGATGACTGAATGGTTGGTTCCTATAAAAAATAGTTGGCTAAATGCTAAAATCAAACAAAAAACCACATTTTAAGTTTTTTTGTTTTTCAACTTATCCAAAATATCTTTCTTTTGTTTGTCAGTAAGTGAGCTTTTTTGTACTAATTTATTAAGCTGATAACTAATGGAGAGTCGATAATTTCTTGTTGTAGTTGCATTTACACTTTCTATTGTAAACTGCTTTCCGCGTGTTACAGTTACAAATTGTTGAGGTGTAAAAGGATCAATCATATTTACTGCAACTACCAACCGCCGATCGAAGAATTTTCGTTGAACACCAATATTTAAACTGATATTACTTCTACTCCTACCCTGGGGATCTGCAAAACTATTAAACCTTGTATTTCCTTCAAAATTCCAAACATTAGATGGAGTATATGTATAGTTTACACTAGTATAAAAAGTGCTTCCATTTTGATAGAGGTATAAAAGTTTTTCTCGATCACTATATTCATTAAAAGTATATCCTACACTTGCGTTCATTCTAAATTTTTTACTAAAAGTATACCCCCCAAATACACTTGCCTCGTATTCTTTTCTATCAGCAATGTTCAGCCATGTAATAACAGTTTTCCCCGACTCAATTAAAGTTCTAATCGAATTAAAAACATTTTGCAATTTATTAAAGCCTAGTGAAGTATTAATATAATATTTACCCTTTACCCAACTAAAATTCCAATCGAAATTATGCGACAAAGTAGGAAGTAAAAATGGGTTCCCATATCGTAAATTATAAGGATCACTATAATCAATATTAGGATTTAGTTCACCAATACCTGGCCTACGAATTGTTGCTCTATATACCAAAGAAGTATTTTTAGTTTTATCAAACTCCTTACGCAATGTTATATTGGGCAATACATTCCAATAATTATTACTAACGTCAGCTACATTTGCTTTTATAAAATTAAAACCCATTTGGGTGTTTTCTGCTTGAGCACCTGCAGATAGCCTAATATTTTTAGCGAACAAGAAACTATAACCACCCCTTATAGTAAATATTTTTTGTTTAAATATAAAATCATTACTGAGTAAATCATTGGGCAAATAAACCCCATCCGACTTTCTAAGAAAACTCGTATTTAAACTATTATGAAAATCAGTTAATAAATAATTCAATCCGCTAGAAAAGCTATTGCCTTTATGTTTCAGCGGCTTAGAATATTCTAGTCTAGTTGTTAAGGAACGGTTTTTACTATCAAAGAACTGAGTTTGTGTAGAGTCAACACCTGTAGGGATATAATTAGGATTTAGAAATTGTTGAAAAAAATCGCGGCCATTATCATTTTTACTAGTATTTCCTATAACAAAAAAACGAAGTACTTCAGCTAAATTCTTTCCTTTATGTGTATACGACAGAGTTACACTATGCGTATAGCCATCACCCTCGCTTTTATTTTCGCGGGTACTAACTTTGTATACTTGCTCGTTTTTATTGATATTGGTGTATTCGCTTTTACTCAAATTATCATAGTAATTAAGATTACCTTGATAAACAAAGCCTACTAAATTATTTTTACTTATTTCGTAATCTATCTGTGATCTTACACTAGGGCGAGTATTTTTATTCGTAAACTTTCCTGTTGTATTAAAATAGTTGGTAGAGTCGGTATAAAAATTAGTTCTACTGCTGTAACTGTTCCCACTAAGCTGACTTACACCCGCTCCAATTGTTTGATTGATAGAAATTTTTTTATTACGATAACTAATGTTTCCAGAAAAGTTTCCTTCCCCCCTAGTACCCGCACTTACATTAAGTCTGCCAACCCAACCAATCTTGCCTTTTTTGGTAACAATATTAATAACCCCACCTGTTTCTGTAGCATACTGTGGAGGCGGATTGGTCATCACTTCAATTTTTTCGATACTACTTCCCGGGAGACTCTCTAATAAATCTTGCAACTGTTGTGGTGTAAGATCTGTGGGCTTATCGTCAATTAAAATTTTAGGTTCTTTGCCTTTCAATAAAATTTTCCCTGTAGGATCATTATTAATTAATGGAATATTTTTTAGAATCTCAGCAGTACTTGAGCCAGCACTTAAGGCGCTTTCACCTACATTATAAGTTAACTTATCATCCTTGTTTTCAATTAAGGGCTTTTCGGCATAAACAATTATTTCATTTAGTGTATTGCTAACCTCTTTCATTTTAACATCTCCAATATTAAAATCATAACGGTCGGCACGCAAGTAAATACTATCAATTTGAGTATCAGCTAAGCTCATTGTTTTAGCTCTAATTGTATAATAACCAAAACCTAAATGCGAAAATTCAAAAGCTCCATTTTTATCTGAAATAGTTGAATTTAAAACAGTGTCTGCAGAAGTATAATAAAGGTCAATTCTTGCAAATGCTACGGCGTTTCCATTTTTAGCTTCTACCAAATTTCCTATAATAATTCCAAATTTAGATTTATCGCGTGAAATGTTTTGCTGCGCAGTTAGTGATGCTATATCAAATAAGAATAAAAACAATAAAACATATTTCATTTTATTCTCCATTAAATGTGTAACCCTATTTTATTTAAGAATTGCTTTTAAAGTGTTGATTAATTCTTCGGCACGCAAATTTTTAGCGATAATGATTCCATTGGGATCGAGTAAAAAATTAGCAGGAATACTTTGCACTTTATACATTTGAGCAACTTCATTATTCCAATATTTAAGATCGCTCAATTGTGTCCAAGCAAGTTTGTCTTTCTTAATAGCTTGCATCCAACTAGATTTATTTTCATCTAAAGAAATACCCAATACGGTAAACCCTTTATTCTTAAACATATTGTAAGCTATTAAAACATTCGGATTTTCTGCCCTGCAAGGCCCACACCAACTAGCCCAAAAATCTATTAATACATATTTCCCTTTAAATGATGCCAATGATATTGACTTACCTAAAGTGTCTTTCTGACTAAATACCAAAGCAGGACTTCCTATTCCATTTACCTTAGAATCAATTATAGTTTTTTCGATAACATGTGCAAAAGAACCTTTTTTAGCAGCAGGATCAAGTGCATTGTATCTAGCTTCTAACTCTGGAACACCACTAAGTAAAGGGTTTACTACATAAAGTACAAATGAACTAACTGGTGAAGTTTTTTTAGTAGTTGTAAATGTT
>JBKJQV010000043.1:0-3921 GCA_046593815.1 Sediminibacterium sp.
CTTGTTTCAGCTTTCTCCTGTTTGGTTGCCTATAATCGGTATCAAATTATTAAAAGGGAAATAGAGAAAAACCTAATTATTGAGGAATCTAATAGGCGAATGTTAGAACAGAATGAAAAAATTAATGATCAACATCATATTATTGAAGAAGCCAATAGAAGGTTGAAGGAATTGAGTGATTATCGTCAGAATACGCTCAATATAATGATCCATGACCTTAAAAACTTTATTGGATCTAATCAGATTTCTATTGATTTAATTAATCGAAAATCTAGCAACTTAACAACCGATCAAAAAGAGATTTTAAGCTATATAACAATGGGTAATGAAAAACTGCATTATCTATCTCAAAAATTGTCAGAATCTGCTGAAGCCGACACAGGCAAAATAGAATATAGATTTGAGCATTTTGATATTATACCTGAAGTTGAAAAAGCTGCAATTGCTTTGGTTGATGCTGCTAGCATAAAACAAGTAACTATTCAAGTACACTTGTCGCCTGCGGAAATTATTGTAGATCTGGATAAAATATTTCTTCGCCATATATTATTTAAGCTACTTTCTAACGTTATAAGATTTATTCAGAAAGGATCAATTTTAAGTATTCATGCAAATGATATAGATGGCGATTGTATTATAGAGATAATTAATAAATCTACCCCTATCGGAGATGAAAGATTAAATGAATATTTTGGCAGATTAAATTCCCCCAACCAGTCTGAATACGCCGTTACTCAATCTGGAATGGGCTTTTCGGTTGCTCAAAAATTAACAACAGATATGGGAGGGATATTAACTTATGAAAGCAATCCGACTGTAGGAAACTATTTTAAAATAAAATTCAAATTAGCTTAGTTCAAAATACCACTTATATGAAAACGAAATTATCACTATTAGCTGCCTTCACCTTGTTAACAGTTGGGATTTTTGGTCAGATAACTCAAAGTTCTGATATTGAAATACGGACAATGGAAGATATGGGATATAGAAATGAATCTGTCCGTGGTATAGCTGGAGCACTTAGCTATTTCTTAAAATTAAACCCTAAAGATGACGTAAATAATATGCGTTTAGTGCTAAAAGTTAAGCCTTCACAAGTGTTAAATAGAGATCTTTCGGCTATAACTGTATCATTAAGGGATGAACCTGTATATACTTCAAGAATTTTTGCTACGGGAATAGATTCTATAATGACTATTATCATTGATTTGAACAAGCGATTTGTTCAGCCAGATGGCCGTTTTATTAAATTGAGAGTTGATGCAAGAATGTGTATGACCGATGAGTATTGTAAGGATGTTGATAATCCTGCAGTTTGGATGACTGTAAGAAATTCTACCTATTTGGAAGTTAAGAAACAAGAGAAAATCAATTACAATCAAAGCTTAAAAGAAACAATATTAACCTATGACAAAGTAACTACTCCAGTTAATAGTGATTTGGATGATCTTGTTTCAGGTGGTGTGTTGTTTTCATTATTAAAGCAAAAAGAAGTTATAAAGGAATTATATACCTCCAATTATAATACAACTGATACAATGACTAACACAATTGTAACAGGTATATATGATAAAATCCCTAATTTTTTAAAGCCATTTCTTCCTGAACTTAAAGCCGGACAAGGTTGTATTTATAATGTACAACCTTTTGGAGATAATCGATCCGTAATGGTTATTACTGGAAAAGATCAAGAAGGGTATAAAAAAGCCATTAACACTTTAACAAATTATAAAGTGCTAAATGCCAGTTTTTCATATAGAATGGTGATAGAAAGTGGCCCACCCAATTTGTTTAAAACCAATCCATTACCAGTTGTTTTTTCATTAGAAGATTTGGGGGCAACACCAAAGTTGATGGAAGGCGTTGGATCTCTTAAAACCAATTATGCGTTTTCTTTATCTGATTACAATGCAATTCCAAAGAAGCTAACATTTCACTTAGAATCGATGCTAACTTTGTTAAAAGAAGAAGACAGAGGATATGTAAATGTGTACTTAAATGAAAACTTAGTATTTAGTTCTGATTTACATGATCGTACAAGTTTTTCTGGCGACATTGAATTGAAACCTTATTTATTAACAAAGAATAATTCATTAGTTGTAGAATATAGATTTCATCCATCTGGAAGTATTTGTAAAACAGGATTTTCTAATTATTATGCTTTCATAGATCCGAAAACCTCCAATTTGGTATTTTCTGGAGAGAAACAAAACGAATTCTATAACTTTTTTAACTATCCAGGAGAATTTAGAAAAAAGGCTTTGAAATTCATAATATCTCCATCTATTATGCCTCATTTGGCATCTTCAATGGGTGAGTTGATCTATCAATTAAATACTACTACAATTGAGCAAAACTTTATTAGTATTCCAGAAATGTTGACTACTGAAAAAGCAACTACAGCTGATTTAAAAGATTGTAATGCTATATTATTAATTCAACGAAACGATCCATTTATAAAGAATTTTTCTAGTGATATGCCAATTCAGTTTTCTAAAGATTTTCAGTTGTATAAAAACATGAGTGGCGCAACAACTTTTTCTATAAATGATTTCTCAAATAGTGGAATTGCACAAATTTTCCGTTATCAAGCTTCCACCGTTTTAATGATTACTTCTTTGCAGGATACAGCTGTTGGTGAGGCATTCGAAGGAGTTATTAAGAGCTTCGGATCTCAATATTCAGCCATAGAAAGCAATGTTTGTATAGCTAGTAGTAAAGGAAGAAGTAATTTCTTTTTTAAAGTTCCAGAAAACTCTGGAATTGTTACTTATAGAGGCGATAAAAATTACTTAGCTATATTTTGGAATAACTATCGCTTCTTCATTTTAATAGCTGCAGTATTATTATTAATTGGACTATTCTTATTTGTAAGGAAGCGTGTTAAAAAATCTCAAGAAAACTTTTAACCGTTTCTAAAATTAAAATTTAGTATGCCTGTTTGTGCCTTGAATAATATGATAAATGTGGGTCTGTTTACAACTGGCAAATTAAACCAGATTGAACATATTGCAAACGAGTTCGGGTACATCAACATCAAAACTGCATTAAACTTTGGATTCCTAACAAGAAAAGAATATGTAGCTTTTTTAGATAGATCAGGATTTCCAATAATCGATATCAGAAATGAAAATATTGATGAAACCTTTGTATCTCAATGCGATCTATTGCATTTAAATTCATTTCTCTATTTGCCAATAAGAAATGATGGAAATGGCTTTTTAATTGTTGCTGCTGCTGACCCTTTAGATGAAAAACTGCAAGGGTATCTCGAAGTAAAGTTCGACACCAAAATTAAAATGGTTGCTGCTTCTGATTTAGATATCACATGGAAAATACACATACTTCGTGGAGAGTTTTATGTAAAAGAAGCTGTATTTAGTTTAATGCGAAAAGACCCAAGTAGTTCTGGAATCATCACTTTTACAGATGCTCAATTAGGATTTATATTTATTTTTTTTCTGGTTGCATTAGTTATGCTTTCACTTTTTTTTGTTAATGCTTTTATTTTCTTTAATCTTTTCTTTAGTTTCTTTTTTTTATTTGCAATAGTATTTAAACTCTATATAGCATTACAAGGATCAAAATATGAACTACACGAGGCAGTAACTAAAGATGAAGTTAAGGCTGTTGAAAACAGCAGTTTGCCTGTTTACACTATTTTGTTGCCAGTATATAAAGAAGACAAACTAATTCGCAAACTCATTTGGAATTTACGAAGTTTAGATTACCCACGAGGAAAACTTGACGTAAAATTATTGATTGAAGAAGATGATGACAAAACGTTGAATGCAGTTCGAAATTTAGATTTTCCGGCAAACTTCGAAACAATTGTTGTTCCATATCATCTTCCTAAAACAAAACCCAAAGCATGTAACTATGGATTGTTTTTTTGTAAAGGAAAATACCTTACAATTTATG
>JBKJQV010000234.1:0-2996 GCA_046593815.1 Sediminibacterium sp.
GGACTTGACACTTTAAAGAAAAATCTTGACCGAGTTGACGCAAAATATTTAAGACAATTTCCTGCTTTTCTTGAATTTCAAAATGCAAGCCGGAGCGAGAATGACAGTGAAGAAGAAGTTGTTATTGTTGAAACTAACGAACAAACACCCGAAGAAAATCTTGACAAAGCCTATCAAAGAATTAGAAAATCTTTAGCATCTGAACTACTGAACAAAGTTGTAGAATTATCGCCAACATTTTTTGAAAGGCTTGTAGTTGAACTTTTAGTAAAAATGGGTTATGGTGGTTCAATCAAAGACGCTGGAAAAGCTATTGGAAAAAGCGGAGACGAAGGAATAGACGGAACAATTAAAGAAGACAAACTCGGACTTGACATTATTTATATTCAGGCAAAACGCTGGAAACCTGGAAATGTAGTTGGACGACCTGAACTTCATAAATTTGTTGGTGCATTGGCTGGACAAGGTGCTAAAAAAGGAATTTTTATCACAACATCAAATTTTACAAAAGAAGCGTTAGAATACACACCAAAAAACGAAACAAAAATTGTACTTATTGACGGAGAACAATTAGCACAACTTATGATTGATTATAATCTTGGTTGTACGACACAACAAATTTATGAACTAAAAAAAATAGACAGTGATTACTTTGGCGAAGAGTAAAATCAACGACCGAAAAGAAAGCCGAACCGCTAACATGGGTTTGGCAATATGGCGGGTTTCTTAGTTCTATGAAAAATTTGTGCAAGTTTCAACAGTAGTAATTCTATTGAACTTTATTGCTAAAAATCCGCCACATCGCCAAGCCGTAAACCGTTGTGCGTCATGCAATCGAACACTCTAATAACTTAAAATAAATGGCAGAAAATACAGACAAAGAACATTTAGACAATTCACCAAATATTCAATCCGAAAACCCTTTGGAGGAAGTTACTCTCACTCCTGAAATAGAAAACTTTAACCCAAATCAAGAAACTGAAAATATGGAAGTACACCACCATCCCAAAGTTGAAAAGAAAAATTTCAAAGAATATTTGTTAGAGTTTATTATGATATTTCTTGCGGTGACTATGGGCTTTATTGCTGAAAATATAAGGGAGCATTTTTCTGAAGTAAAAATTGCCCATCAAACCCTAGAAGCTTTTAGAAATGACCTTTTGCATCACAAGTCATACTATAAAGAAACAATCGCTGACTTTAATAAGGTAATGCCGACATATGACAGCCTAGTTGCAATTTTTCATGAAAAAAAGGAGAATTTGGAACTACCTATTGTAAGCAGACTAATGCTTCAAGGCACATTAAACTATGTGGTTACCATTAGTACACCTACTTATGCACAACTTATCAGTTCGGGCAGTCTGCGTTTTATAGAAAATAAGGGACTGAAAGGAAGTATGGCAAGTTATCAAGAACAAATAAATTCTTACATCAATTACAATGATAGGGTTATTAATCTTATCAATGGGCAGAGCATTGAAATTGGTAAAATAGCAGACTACCATGATTTTTGGAACCAGGAAAAAATGGGTAGTTTTCAAATCTACTCTCCCGATATGGAACCATTCTCGTTAACGAAAGAGCAGCGAAATTCTATTATAATGTATTTTAAAATTTATTCAGTCCAGTTTCAGGCAGGATTAGGTCAAGTAAATGCCTTAATAAAAAGTAACGAAGCTTTACTCGAATTACTTGATAAAGAATTGGAGAAATAAGTTACAACTTGACTTGATTGAAATGCACGAACGCACAACAAAAGTATTGCTACAATTGGGGCTGGACGGAAGGCCAATCATCAGCAGTGCATATCCAAGCTTTGGTTTCGGCGGACGGAATTCTGTTGGGTTTTTGTAGGTTAACTTCGGCTTTTGTTTATTAATTTAGCTTCAGTTCCGGGCAGACAGTTGGTCAATTCCCCAACTGCAGCAATACTCGAACGTTGTACGCAAGCCTTTTGTCAATCCATTAAATTTTTAGAAAATGCCAAACTTAGATGACCATTTAAAAATTTCTCGTTGTCCTCATTGCTCTGTTGACCAACCGAACCTATCTGCCCTTTTTGGACAATTTCAGACAAGGGCAGACAACGGAAGTAACACAAGATTTTGGCAGGTTTATCAATGTGTCAGATGCGGGGGAGTAGCAATAGCCTATTCACATAATCAAAATGGTAAGGTAGAAAACTTTTATCCTGAGAGCAGCAAAGTTGACGAAAGTTTGCCTACAAAAGTGAAAGCATATTTGCAACAAGCAATTGACAGCACATTTGCACCCGCTGGTTCATTAATGTTATGTGCAAGTGCTGTAGATTCTATGCTTAAAGAGAAAGGATATTCCGATGGCAGTCTCTACACACGAATAAATCTAGCAGTGACAGACCATTTAATAACACAAGACATGGCAAACTGGGCACATCATGTTAGGCTTGATGCAAATGACCAAAGACATGCCGACGAGGCAGCTACTTTGCCGACAGTAGATGATGCAAAAAAAGCTATCGACTTCACAAAGACACTTGCTGAAATATTATTTGTTTTACCATCAAGAGTTAGTCAAGGCATTGCATCTTCTTAGTTACATTAAGCCTGCGTACAACAAAAGGCTTTGCAAAAGTTGGGTTTAAGAATATCGCCCATCAACTGTTGTATTTTAATTTAACTTCAGTAATTTAGTCTTTAACTAATCGAGTCTTTAGTAGCCTAAGCGAGCAGTAGGAATGCAATTTCCCAACCTTCGCAAAGCCCGGAACGTTGTACGCTAAATTTTTGAGCACTCAACGAAATTTAAATTGTTTCTTTAATAGGAAACTTGTAGCTTTGACAAAAAAAACGAATGACCGAAAAATTCAAAGTTGAATTTCTTCCAGAAGCCGTTGCATTTATGGACAGTTTAGACCAAAAGTCTCAACAGAAAATCTACTACAATATTAAAAAGGCTCAGCTGACAAACGACCCTGAATTATTCAAAAAACTCAATGACAACATTTGGGAATT
>JBKJQV010000299.1:0-6670 GCA_046593815.1 Sediminibacterium sp.
ATTCTAATTCCTTTTTTTCATATTGGAAAAAATGTGAAAAATTAATTAAGTAAAGCTGTATTACTATTTCTGTTGAATACTTAATTTAATTTAAGCCAGGTTTATTTAACAAAATAAAAATCGTTTAAATAACTAAATATCAATGTTTTAAAAATTTTAAATTGTTGTTAATCTATTCTGCCTTTTTTAAATAATTATGTTTAACAAAACATGATAAATATATAAACACTTTAAAAATGTGTATACCTATTTAAACATTACAGTAAATAAACTGTTAAATTTATTATGTCTATTAGTGAAACAAAATGTCATTAAAGGCAATCATTAATTTTTTAACTTAAATCAGTTATTTATGCATTCAACACTACTTGGGGTACTCCCGATTGCAACCAACAACTATGTGGCGTTTACGTTTTTCGTAGGCACCATGGCCATGATGGCCGCTTGTGTATTCTTTTTCTTTGAGTTAAACAATGTTCCGCAAAAGTGGCGGACATCAGTGCTAGTTTCTGGCCTTATTACTTTTATTGCAGCAGTACATTACTACTACATGAGAGGTTACAACTTGGAAACAGGTGAATCTCCAGTTTTCTTTCGTTATGTTGACTGGATTTTAACTGTTCCTTTGATGTGCGTAGAATTCTATCTAATTACCAAAAAGGCAGGAGCAAAAACAGGTCTACTTTGGCAATTAATTTTTGCATCAGTTGTAATGTTAGTAACAGGTTACATTGGTGAAGCAATTTATGGTAACGAAACCCAAAGTTGGATTTGGGGATTATTTAGCGGTATAGCGTACTTCTATATTGTTTACTTAGTATGGTTTGGCGAAGTTGCTAAACTTGCTGGCAATGCAGGACCTGCAGTTAACAAAGCTGTAAAAACATTAGGTTGGTTCGTATTGGTTGGATGGGCTATTTATCCTGTTGGATATATAGCTGGAACAGCTGGTGGACTATTTGGTGTAAGAATGTTCGAAGGACTTTCAATGGATATCGTTTATAACATTGGTGACGCGATCAACAAAATTGGATTTGGTTTAGTGATTTATGCACTAGCACAATCTGATAAGGCAACATCACAAGCATAAGCTTAACAATATTGTATAGAAGTGCAATGCAAACAGTATTGCACTTCTTAATTTTTTTTAAAATCCATTAAAAGAATTTATAATGTTAAGAATTGCTTTATTAATATCGGGTTGTATATTGTTACTTTTTCAACAATATATATTACCTGTTGACACTAATTCACAATTCTTCATTTTTTTAGTAGGAATACTTTTACTAGGTGTACCTCATGGTGCAGCTGATTTATTGGTAGCTTCTCAAAATGCCGAAACTGGTAAACATTCGTTTTCAAAAATCAAATTTCTAGCCGTTTACATTTCGCGTTTATTTGCATTCGCAGCAATTCTATGGTTTTTCCCATTAATTGGAAATCTTTTATTTATCTTTTTTGCTGCTTACCATTTTGGAGAAACAGATTTAAACCAATTCAAGACAAATACATTCCTTGGCAAAGTATTTGTTATTTCCTACGGCATATTAATTCTTTCGGTTATTCTCCTTCATCATTTTGAAGAAGTTAAACCATTGTACTATATGTTTCAAGCTGGCAAAGACAACGCCCCATTTATTAATTGGTTAGATATTCACCGTTATAATATCATTTCAGTTTCAGGAATATCATTTTTCACAACAACATTCATTTATTTTCTCCGTAATACAAAAACAGAAATAAAAGACAAAGGTCAATTCCTAATCCGATTAGCAATCATATTATTCATCCTATTTAACCTCCCAATGCTGCTAGGATTTACATTCTATTTCGTTGTATGGCATTCTGTTTTGTCGCTCAACAATATAATAACATATTTAAGAAAGAATAATTCTTACACCCAACATAGAATAAAGAAAGAAATATTTTTATATAGTATTTTAGCAATTCTTGGAATTGGATTATTTGGCTTAACAGGTTTTATGTTTATAAGCAGTAATGCAATTGTGGGTTATTTATTTTTAGGTCTTGCTGTTTTAACTGCACCTCACATGCAAATTATGCATGACATGTATATAAGTTTAAGACAAATAAAATCGGTTGAAAATTAATCATTTAAAAAATATTACACTTTTTTAGATTAAAAAACTCCAAGGTTCAATTACCTAAAACATGCTCTCATTAGATTTTATATTGGATTATACTTATCGGCCTTTAGAACTATTCTGGAAGGGGAAAAAGGTTGCAAGACTACAAAGTATCCTATTAATTACAAGTTTCATTTTAAGCATGGGACTTGCCATTATAAACCATTTTAGATTATTTATATTGCCAGGAGCCTTAGCTCGATTACACTTTTTACAATCAATTGAAATTTCTTTTACTATTCTTTTATTTTTTGAAATGATAAGCCTTGTTTTTGTCATTCCTCAATCCATAGCTAATTCAATTGGCAAACAAATAGAAATTTTAAGTTTAGTGCTACTACGTTCCGCTTTTAAAGAATTTTCTCATTATAATTTTCATATTCCAGTACAAGATCAACTACAACCGGTTTATAAAATGATTTCCGATGGATTAGGCTCATCTGTAGTGTTTCTGCTACTTTCACTTTATTACCACTTACAGAAGCATAGACCGGTAACTGCTCCAAAAGATAAATTACAATTTACCAACCTTAAACAGTATATTGCTTTACTAGTATTTATTTCGCTTTTTTTTCTTGCAATAAATGATGTTTTCAATTTTATAAATACTGGAATTTTGGTTCATTCAATTGATCTATTTTACATGATGCTGATTTTTGCAGATTTACTTTTTATGTTGGTAGCGTTCAAATACACGCTACACTACCCAGATGTATTTAGATACGCAGCTTTTGTATTGGTTACCGTTTTTATTAGACTTTCATTATTAGCACCTGTTTATTACAATGCTCTGTTGGCAATTTTTTCGGTACTTTTTGCCATTGCAGTTACCCATGCTCACAACATATTTGCACAAGGAAGATTAAACTATATAACAAATAAGAATAATTCTTTACAATAAAACTTTACTCAATGTTCAAGAAATTTAAAGCTTCAGAATTATTAATTGTAGCAATGGTGATTATTCTGATTTTTGTATCAGAATATTACTATGTGATTTTAAAAGACGCTAATCGAGCCATTTTTATTGGGCTATGGCCACCAACCATCATGGGATTACTCATCTTTTTCAATATGAAAAAACAATAAAAAAAATATATGGAAAATAATACAGACATCATCGTATTAACAAGTATTATTGTTGTACTTTTTATTGTATTTATTATAGCTACAGTAAGAGAGTTCAACAATATGAGTACCACTAAATATGTGGAGAGAGAAGAAGGTAAGCCAAGCAATAATTTATTGCTTTTAATTGGCAATCTTTTTTCTGACGATAGGATTGATGCCAATAAAAAAATTACATTCATGAATGCAGTTAAACCTATTATTGAAGACATATTGCAGGATCAAGAAGTAAAAAAAGAATAATGGCAACCCTTATTAACAGTTTGTACTCATTTTACATTAAAAAAAGATTAGTTAAGTACTAATACTAAGTATTTCTACTTAAGGGGTATATATTCGCTATTTGAAACTATAAACCCCTTATAATGAATAAATTGCTCTTAAGCACTTTACTAGTGCTTACATTGGTTTCCTGTAAAAAAAATACCGATCAACCTGGTGACGGATTAGCCAAATATGAACCAGCGCCCTTTGTTATTAAGGAAGATTTTGAGTTGAACAAAAAAGCTGCTTATGCAATTGCAGATGTTACATTAAAGACAGGTTCTTGGTCATTTGAAGATGCATTATTAGGCAATTTAACTACGGATGTATTTAACGACAAGCAAAGTGTAAGATTACGAGCAGGTAAAATCAGTACAAATTTCGATATCGACAGCGTTACAATGATCGTAATAAAACATGCATCTTATGGAGCTGATGCAGCTTCACAAATAAGTGTATGGGTATCTGAAAATAGTGGATTTACTTACGATCAGGTTGGTCCAACTATTACCACATCTCCTAGTGTATTTAAAACTGATACTATTAAATTAGGAGGGATCAAAAGAATTAGATTCCAAATAAGAAAACCAGCTACAACCAGAGTTAATATTGATGATGTAACAATTATTGGAGTTGGTAATCCTGGAATTGTTTTTAATGAAATACCAGATAATGTAGTTGACAATCAATTTGTAACAGTAGCAGCACCAGGAAGAGGGTTCCCATTAGCTAGTGGCATTGATGTACCACCAGCATCTGGAGATAATAGCAACCTGCTTTTTGGAAATCCTTCAAATGCTGTTACCGATTCTACAATTGTAGACAATTATTTGATTGATATGAAATACTATGCAGAATCTTATAGCAGTTCTAGAGGAACTCCCAATTGGGTAAGCTGGCATTTAGATGCTACTAATTTAGGAACTATTTCAAGACAAGATGACTTCGCTGCATTTATAATGACGCCCTTTAGTTTTTATAAAGTACAAAGCAATAGCTATAGTGGTTCTGGATTTGATCGTGGCCATAACTGCCCTTCTGGTGATAGAACTAGCACTACAGACGCTAACTCTGCAACTTTTTTAATGACCAATATGATTCCTCAAGCTCCTAATAATAATCAAAAAGCATGGGCTACATTAGAAAGTTATTTGAGAGCAGAAGTACAAAAAGGCAATGAAGTATATATAATTATGGGAAGCTACGGTAGAGGCGGAACAGGTAGTAATGGAGTAGCTGAAACCATCAATGGAGGTAAAGTAGTTGTACCAAATAGAGTTTGGAAAGTTGCAGTAATCATACCAAATGGCAATAGCGATTTAAGCAGAGTTACTGCTGATACTAGAATATTAGCAGTAGATACACCTAACGAAAACACTATACTTACTGATTGGACAAAATACATCACTACAATTGATGCCATTGAAAAATCGACTAAGTATGATATCCTTTCTAAGTTATCAACCGACCTTCAAAAAATATTACAGGCAAAAGTATATATACCATAATATCAATT
Source organism: Sediminibacterium sp. (assembly GCA_046593815.1). Taxonomy (GTDB): domain Bacteria; phylum Bacteroidota; class Bacteroidia; order Chitinophagales; family Chitinophagaceae; genus Sediminibacterium. The sequence continues at coordinate 5,056 of JBKJQV010000299.1, forward strand.
CAAGTATTTAACTGATATTTAAAGTCCACTTATTAAATTAAGTGGACTTTGTATATTTAAGAGCACTATACGTATAAATTTTTTGTGCGGAAAAACTAATTTTCCTATTTTAGAGCAGATTTTGAGGACAGTGTATATTAAACATCCCAGCCAGTTTACGTCGTATATGAGAGTAGGTCGACTACTTTATTATTCGCTTATTCTATTTATATTAGAAGCATGGTTCTATTGGGGTAAACTAGTTAATGCATATTTCGAATCTTCTACCCCATGGGTGCTTTTTTGGATTTGGAGTTTTATGTTTTCCTTTATTCACATTTTTTTGGTTTTGGCGGATGGATGGTCGAGGTTCCAGAATTATAAAAGAGCCAAAGACATGTTTTTTTCACATGGATTTAATAAAAAAATTGCTAATACATATATAGGATCTAAATGTCAGAGAATGGCAGCTGAAGTAGCAGCTGAGGAATTAGGTATTGATCAAGAAGTAAAAGCATATTATATTAAAGCTGGAGTTAAATGGTATCATTATATACCATACTTTATGATACAAGAACCACTTTTTTTAATCAAAAAAAAGTTTTGGTCACGCACTTTCTTGGAAAAACATTATACTCCAAAATTTGATTATAGTCAACTACAACTGGAACTTAAATCATGATAATTGCCGGACTTGATTTAAGCAAATCATACGGTACTCAAAAAGTATTGGACCACGTTAGTATTAGTTGTGATGCTGGTGAAATATGTGGCCTTTTAGGTGCAAACGGAGCAGGTAAAACTACACTTTTCAAAATTCTGTTTGGATTAGTCACTCCCGATTCAGGAACCGTTCAAATTAACTCGAATAGTAACAAAAAGATAGGCGGTATAATTGAAGGTCCAGCATTATACGATTACTTAAACGCTTATGAAAACCTGAAAATTTTTGGAAGCATTCAAGGAATAAATACTGATAAAAAATCACTTGAAGATTCATTACTCAAAGTAGGATTGCCAATAGATAGAAAAGATCCAGTTCGTAATTTTTCCTTAGGCATGAAGCAACGACTAGGTATAGCAATTGCATTATTAAACAACCCAGCATGTTTAGTTTTAGATGAGCCATTTTCTGGTTTAGATCCTCTTGGTGTAAGTGCTTTGCGTAAATTAATAATTGAGTTAGCTAAAAAAGAAAAATTAGCTATAATTCTTTCATCGCATATAATAGAAGAGCTTAGCAAAATATGCAATATATTATATGTTATAAAAGAAGGCAAAATTGTGAATAAAGGTCCTGCTCAACAACTAATAGCCGAAAACACTTCAACATATATGATTTGTGCTCCGAATATTGAATCCTCTATTTCTCTAAAAAAATATAAAGTAGTTTTTAAAGGACAATATGCACATGTAACAATTTCAGCAGACAAGGTATCTACATTAATTTACCAACTAAATCAAGAACAAATTTATATTACATCATGTACTCCAGAATTAAATATGGAAAAACTATTTGAAATAACTGCATCATGAAATCATTAATTAAAGCAGAAATTTTTAAAATGTTTAGGCAAAGTAAAACCTATTATGCTTTGGCATCATTGTTTATGATTGAAGCTGTGATCCTTTTCAG
>JBKJQV010000349.1:0-4014 GCA_046593815.1 Sediminibacterium sp.
TTCACACTTAACAAATGTACCAAGGGGAGATGAAGTAGAAACAAACGGTGCCAATTTAGGTGAAATACAAAAAGCAAATATTGAAAAAACAGAAGAACTCTACTTGTATTTATTTGAATTGAATAAAAAAGTAGATGCACTTGAAAAAGAAAACCAGCAATTGAAAGCACAGATTGATAAAAAATAAAAAATGGGACGTATACTTAAAATAGCATTAATTTCCTTGAGCTGGCTATTGCTTTTTAAAGGCTGCAAAAAATATCCTGAAGGGCCTTCCTTTACATTATTGACAGTTAATCATCGGATTCATGGTACTTATAAATTAAATAATTATATAGTAAATGGTATTGATTCAACTGCTTTTTTGAAGCCACCGAGTGTTGTTCAAACACTTGCTTATACTCAAGCAGATGGCAATTATTATTTTAAATTCGGGTTAAAGGGAATTTTATCTGGGCTTGATGGAAATGGAGGTTACTTATTAACTGATGCCAAAAAAAATATTTCAATTAGTTATTACGGAATTTTTTATCCTGTTAAAGGGGATGGTTCTGACTGGGAAATCAGAAAACTAACAAATAAAGAATTCGAAATAAAAAAAGAAATTAATGGAATTACATATGAAATACACCTAAAAAAATTGCATTCTTTATGAAAAACTTATTTTTTAGTTTATTAATTGTTTGTCAATGCTATATAGGGCTTTCGCAAACTGATGATATAAATCACCGTAAATATTGGTATTACAGGAGTCGGTTAACTAATGATTTTATGAAAATCGGACCTAAACAAGGGGAAAGCTTGCCGTTCAGCTGCAGAGGTAAGTACGGGAATGGTTATGGCGATCCAACCAGTTTGTATTCTCAGGTTGGTACGGATGTAGTAAGCCAGCTTGGACCTTATATATGCGTATTAGCCACCGAATATAAACTTCTTAAAGATAATAACCAACCAACTGATAGTACCTTAAGGGAGATTTATTATGCTATGGAAGCATTTAATCGTTTGGATTATAATGGAGAATCAGTTTACGGATATGCGAAAAATTTTGATGGGTTTTTTATTCGAACAGACGTTTCTAAAACATTGGTAACTGATAACATGGATCATTTTAATTATGACGGGGTTGTAGACCCCAGCATAAAAAGCACCGCTGGTGGTTTTTGTAGTCCAAGTCACAATGCAGATTTGATATTTAATGCAGACCCGCTTAACCCTAATCACTATTCAAGCGAAGAGCCATTTTGTAGATATCAAGATGTTCCGAATACTTTTAATAAGGTTGCTTTAGCTATGAGTCTAGACCAAGTAGTGAATATGTTTAATGCCTTTGCCCTAATTAACAAATATTTTTCGAGTGAAACCTATAAAATTAATGGAGTGGACCAGATGTTTTCTGATGGCATAACGGCAAACATTAGAAATGAAGCGAGGATTATATCACAAAGAATAATAAGCGCTCTCCAAGGGGGTGGCGACTGGAAAATTTTAATGCCAGGAGGGAATCATGTTTCATCAGGCAATGGAGGGCATGTATTCCCTTATTCATGGGCTTTTTCCGAAGCAAGTTGTAAAATACAAAAAAGCAACGGCACCAATAATTCTGTGGAATTGTGTGTGAATGGAATGACAGGAAGTGGTATAGCTAATTTTCTTTCTGCAAGTGCAGGTTTTGCTGTATGGAAAGCTAATGTGACCGCTGGAGCAATATTAGATTTAGTACATAAAGATAACGCACCCAAAACAGTGGGTTTAGAAGCTGCCTGTAATTGTAATTATGTCGTAAACTTTACTCAACTTATTTCGGGTTGGGTTAACTCAGTAATAAGTTATATTATAGGTTGGATTCATTATTTTACAAGTGGCTCACCGCAACCGGTTTTTAGTTGGCAGGAAATTTTGGGTAATAATACCGACGTGTTAATGTTAGATCGCATAATACCGGGATGGACTGATTTACAATGGGCATCATTGCTTAGAAAAATTATACATGGCGGATCAAATAATGCGGTTTTCAATTATAAAAACTTTCTGGATACTGCTCCTTGCGATGGCCCAAGATATTATTCTACTGATTCTAATAACCCTAATTTCAGGTGGCTTACTGTAGACAACATTGATCATGCTGATGATAGAAGTACTAATGCAGAGTTTAATGGCATCGATTATATGTTATATCATAATCTATGGTATATTGATCAAGGTTACGGTAGCACACCTCCTGTTGACTTAAGATATCGTTATATAAATGTAAATTTTCCTGTTGCTAGTATAAATGTAGGGTCTAATATTAATCCGGCTTATATTCCAGCTTACGAATATGTAACCGCGAATAATACAATTAATGCTTTCAATTCTACAAATCAGTCCGATCCGAATAACGGAAATGCAACATACAGAGCAGGTAAAATAATTCATTTTGAACCCGGCTTTAATGTTAGCGCAGGTGCCTTTTTTCATGGCTACATTCAAAAATTTGGTTGTGTAAGTGGAAATGATATTAGTCGTTTAGCCGGAGGAAGCGATTCAATTCAAAAAAGTAATAATTACTCTGATTCAAGTATCTATGTTCAACCAACAAGTTTTGTTCATTATCCTACGGAGGAAGTAAGCTCAGAACCTTTGGTTCGTAATCAACCTAAGAGTAATGTAAAAAAAATTTATAAAAACGAAAATACTTCTTCAGTTTTTTCGCACAAACTCATAATTTATCCTAACCCCAATAATGGAGTGTTTAGTTTAGAATTTAATTTAATAGATAACGAAAACGCAACAATTAGCATAACCGATGTTTTAAATAATGTAATTTTGAAACAAGAAAGAAGTGGTGATGGGATCAATAAAGTAGAAGTTGATATTAAAGATTTTTCAAAAGGAGTTTATCTTGTAAAATTTAGTTCAAACAAAGGAAATAATTCGATTGATAAAATTATTATTCAGTAATTCTCACAACATGAAAAAGCTTTTTATTTTAACACTTATTATATTCGTTTTTGTTTCGGCAAAAGACAGCGAATTCAATAGCCCCATTAAAAATTTGACTATGCTCACAGTTGATACTAGCCTTTATGCGAATTTGCAGATAACAACTATATTAACAGATAAGGGTGTTACTGGAAAATATTACGATGCAACAATAAGCGCTACTTTTTTCGATGGCCCAACTAGTACGACAGTTTCTGTTTCTGACGTTAAATACAATGGACACAGCCTATTTTTTAATTCAAAGTTGGGTGGTAATTATTTTGACACATCAGGTACGCAACCTGTAATTGGTAACATTTGGGAAGTTTCGGGGTTAGGCAATATACCTTCTTTTTCATTTCAACCTAACAATCCAGCACCGAAATTTACCGATTTTAACGGGATACCTGATACGATTAATAGTGCATATGATATTACATTTCCTCTTACAAGTTTGAATAATGCAACTCATTTTTCGGTAATTTTAAATGACGGCGCCAGTAATATCGTTTCAGAAACAATAAATTTATTATCCCCATCTCAATCAAGACTTACTAGTAATGCGTCATTGACCCCTAGTTCATTAAATATCCAGTCGGTGGATTTAAGCAGTCTTTCAATAACCAATACCGGAAATTTAGTGCTCATAGCATCTAATATCGACTATCAGGTAATCAGCGGGAAGAAAATTGCTTTTACACATGCTTTTTTTTACCTTAAAAATAATTTTGTTATCCAATAATATAGAATTAGTTGAACCAGAAACAGGAATTGAGAAAGGAATATTACTGGAGGTGAATCCTGTAAAACAAACCGAAAAAGGATATGTGCAATTGATAAGGTAATTTAACTCAACTTCTTCAGCGCCGCTCTCAGATTACTGATCACGCCATCAACATCTTCAATTTTGCAAGTTCCTACTGAAAGACGATACATGAAGAATCAACATCAGTACCAAAAGCATAAAAAGGAACAACGGCAACTTTGCCTTCATCTAAAATGTATTTGGTTACATCTTTTGTTGTTTCTAAAATTTTTCCTTCTGCAGTT
>JBKJQV010000357.1:0-2885 GCA_046593815.1 Sediminibacterium sp.
ATTTAATGCTGTTACAAACGTTGTAATAGGTACTATAGGTAATGCTATAGAAGGTTTTGGTGGGAGATTTTTTACTAATAAAGAAATGGTGTCTGCTTCTGGAGTTTTCTACAAACAAATTTATAATAAAGAATCTAAATTAAATAAAGTTTTATCTTTAGTTAATCCTTTACAAGAATTAGAAGATAGAGAAGCTATTAATAAACTAAAAACTAAAGATAAATTAACATCAGAAAAAGTATTAGATTGGGCTTATAAACCACAATCAAGAGGAGAATTATTCTTACAATCTAGAGTAATGGTTGCTAATATGATGCATACTAAAATTAAAGATAAATCTGGTAAAGAATTTAGTCTTTGGGAAGCTTTTGGTGAAGATGGTACTTGGAATGAAGAAAAATTTGGTAAATTAACTGAGGAAAAACTTGGTAAAATGACTAGAAAGATTAAAAGAATAATTACTATGACTCATGGTAGATATTCTTCTGAGGATTCTGCTGCTTGGTCACAAAATGTATTTTTTAGAGCAGCTTTTCAATTTAGAAAATGGATTCCAGCAGCTATTGAAAGTAGATTTGATAAAGCTCAATTTGATAATGATTTAGGTGAAGATACAGAAGGTAGATGGAGAACAGGTGATAGATTATTAGGTGAAAGTTTTTCTAAAAGAGAAGATACTAGAAGTTTTGCTAATATAGCAAAATCTATATTAACTATGAAAGCTAATGCTGAAAAAGGAGGATTAACTGAATTAGAAGTAGCTAATATGAAAAAAAATATGATTGAAATTGTATTAATATTAGCTAGTATATTAGTTGGTGCTAAATTCTTAGATGATGATTGGAGAAAAAAGAATAAAAAATTAACTACTAATCCAGCTATTAAATTTGGATTTGATCAATTAAATAGGGTATCAGGTGATTTAGCTTTCTTTATGGTTCCTAGTTCTTATACAAGTTTAGCTAGTAATGCTATTCCTTTAACTAAAACTTTAGATGATTTAGGTAAAGCTTTATGGAGTATTCCTTATGCTTTTGGTGGAGAAGATTCTAAATATAAAAAAGGTAATTATAAAGATGAAAATAAATTCTTAGTTAATTTATCTAAAGTAACTCCAGGATTAAAACCTGTCAAAGATGTTATTAGAGTATTTAATAAAGAAGCTTATACTCCACCTTATCAACAGAAAAAATAGTTTTAAGTAAAAGGTCGGTAAAAAAAAGAGCTATCTATTAATTTAGATAGCTCTTTTTATTTTATTTTTCTAATTTATTAATCATATAATCTAAATTTTTTTCTGATAGACTTTGATCACCATACAATAATTCATTATTACCAAAAATAGATAATCTAGTTAATTCTTGATCTCTAATAAGATTATTAACTATTTTAATAGCTTTTAATTGTTCTAAATTAATAATTTTACTATTACTTATTTCTTTAATAGTATAAATTAAAGAAGGATCATTATGATTATAAAATTTATCTCCTTCTTTAAAAGACATATTAACTATTTCTTTAACTTCTTCCCAAAATTCTGGATAATCTTCAACATCAGAAGAAGATACAAGTTCTTTATAATTACCTCTTGAATAACAATTTCCACAAGTACTAATTATATCTCCTAATTGAAAATTACTATTATTTGGATATTTTTTAATTAATTTATATTTTTTTTCCATTTTTATGATTCTATTTTATTATTTTTAAATCTTATTTCTTTTTTTATTTCTTCTTTACCATTATAATCTTGATTAAAAAGATCAGCTAACATTCTCTTGTTATCATAAAAATCTTTCTTTAAAATCATTAAAATCTTTTATTCTTTTATAACCTACATTATATCTTTGATTATGTTTACAATCCATTAAGAATGTACAAATACCAGCTTTATTCAATTCAATAAAGTTATGATAACCATCATCAATAAAATAATCTATTCCTGATTCTTTAGCTACATCTACTTTAGATTTATTCATTGGAATAGAATATACTTTAGTTGATGGAAATCCATGTTTATCTAACCATTCTTCTGTCCATTCAATAGGAATACATCTTGAAGTAATATAACAATAAGGTTCAAAAGGAAGTTCATTAGGTTTAATTTTAGCTGGAATATTTAACCAAAAGTCTTTATCTTCTTTTAATAATTGAAATTTATCTCCAATTTTTCTATCAAAAGTCCAAGATTCAGGAATAGATTGATTATGTTTTTCACACCAAGCTTTAATCCAATCACAAATAACTTCATCAATATCTATACCTATTTTAGGAGCTTTAAGATAATTATGAGGTCTATCATCTCCTTGAGGATAAATTTTATAATAAGCAGTTAAAAAATGAATATTTGCAGCTAAATGAGCTGCATGAAGTTCACCTGTTTCTTCATCAAAATCTATTCCTTTTTCTATAGCAGATAAATGTCTTTTTAAAGAAGCTATAACATTAGACCATTTCATACCTTTTTCCCAATTACGATCTTCATATTTTTGACTACCTTTAGTTAAAACCTTAACCATTTGTTCATGAGCAAAAGGATTAACTAAATCATATCTTAATTTTCCTTCATTAAAACGTTTACCTTCTTCTTGTATCATAATTATTTTTTTATAAAAAATCCATCTTTATCTGTAGTAACCTCAATTAAAGAACCAAATTTTAATTTTTTAATTTCTTTATCTTTTTTTATAAGATTTTCAATTCTAATAAAATCTTGAGGATGTAAATTTAATTGTAATCTTTGAGAGAATCCTTCAACACAACAATATATACCAGTTTGATAAACTTGAGATAACATAGTTATTTCTGTCTTAATTTTATTTACTGTTATAGTATAAGTATAACTAGAGTAAAATTTCCATGATTTATTATTTAATTTTTTCATA
>JBKJQV010000007.1:0-23532 GCA_046593815.1 Sediminibacterium sp.
TTTGAATGCTATCAAATAATTATAGCATTCTTCATTGTTAGTGAACTTCTTTGAAAAAGCAATTGCACTAATACCTTCAAACATAACTAAATAAGTTAGTGATTTACGCTTAAATTATTTAGTTATGTTTGAAGGTATTAATGCAATTGCTTTTTCAAAGAAGTTCACTAACAATGAAGAATGCTATAATTATTTGATAGCATTCAAATGGAATAAGGATTTTCAATGTAGTAAGTGTGGTTGCGAAGAAAGTTATTGCGGACGAACTTATTACTATCGAAGGTGTAAACAATGCGTCTTTACTTACCCCATCACGGGTAATCACTTCGGCTGTTTTGCCGTTATCAAACTCTTTGAGGATGCCTGCTATTTGTACAATGCAAAACTATGGGGCTAAAAGAGGCATTGGGGGTTGCAAGGGGTTGTACAACCCCCAATAACTTTTTGATAATCAGTTTACTACATCCAAAAAATAGGTGTTTTTAGGGGTTGAGCGATGATTTGTTCGAGACCGCTTCGGGATTTGGTCGTACCCGGCCTACTGCCACGCGGGTTTCAGCGAACCCTCCCCGAAGCAATCTCGAAGCAATCCCGAAGCAGACAATGGATCAATTACATAAACAAATAATGCACCAGTTTCCCCATCCTTACCAATATCTAAAAACCCTTTGCGTTTATAATACCTAATCCTATAAATTAATTTCACTTGTTGGAGTACTGTTTATTTAAAAAGCAGTTTGAAAACCACTATTCAAAGTATGTTTTGTAGTTGAGATAATAAATCTTTATTAAAGAATGTCTTTCAGTTATGCTTTAACAATCTGGAAATGGTTAACGGATTTAAAATTTATTATAAGACTGCCAATATCTTATTCCTAGCGATCAAACATGCACCAAGAATTCCTGCTTTTTCTCCTAGTTTAGAGAGTTTGAGCTCAGTATCTGTATTTACTAAGCTTAGCGAATATTTATTTATTGCACTTCTTGTTGGCAAACGAAGGTAATCACCTGTTTCAGATAGGGTTCCGCCCAAAATAATTAATTCGGGGTTAAATACATTAATAAGTGCAGCTAAACCTCTGCCTAATTTTTCACCTACTTCTGCTAACAATTCAATACAAAGCACATCTTCATTATTAGCTGCTTGAATTATATCAGTAAGTGTAATACTTTCTAAACTTTTGTATTTTTTTACTAATAAAGAGGAAGATCCTTGTTTAATTTTTTCTTTGAATTTTCTTATCAATGCATTTCCTGAAGCTTCGGTTTCAAGACATCCTTTTTTGCCACAGTGACAAATTAGTTCGTTATCAAATATTGGCATATGGCCAAACTCTCCACTGAACCCTGATTTGCCATAATATATTTCTCTGTTAATTAAAATTCCTAATCCAATTCCATAATCCATATTTACAAAAAGTACATTTTTTTCAGTGCTCACATCTCCAAAATAAAATTCACCGAATGCCATAGCTCTAGAATCATTTTCTAAAAAAGTTTTAATGCCAATTTCCTTTTGAATGATAGCTGATAGAGGCTCTTCTTCAAAATGAAAAAAACTAAAGCTATAGCCAATAGTATGTTTAATTCTTCCAGATAAGTTTACGCCGATGCTTAGAATTTTATCTTTTTTGACAGGTAAATCTTTAATAAATACCTGAATTATATGTATTAGCTGACTTAATGATTCTTGTGTGTTTTCTAACTTATAAGGGATTCTATTTTTTTGAGTAACCAATTGCTTTTTAAAATTCAATAGTCCTATATTGATGTAATATTTTTTTACATCAACTCCTATAAAAAAACAAGCATCAGAAACTAAACCATACATACTTGCTTTTCTTCCTCCAGTTGAGTCAACTTTACCATAATCACTTATTAAACCTTCTTCAATCAATTCGTTTACTAAACTGGTGGTTTTTGGTACACTTATATTCAATTCCTTACTTAATTCGGTAATGGAGCTCGACTTTGTCCGGTCTAAAAAATTGAAAATCAACTTTTTAAGTGCTTTATTTTTTAAGGCAACCCCAGATGAGTTATCGTCACTAAATACTTCTTGTAGTAGATTTGGTTTTGGTAATATTTTTTTCAAGTTACTAGGGATGAGCCTACAATTTAGGCAAATTGATCAGCATTTGAAGCAAAAACCTACTAGTAAATAAAAAATATTATAAAGATTTAGGTAGTTTATAAAATTTTTATGATATTGTACCCTGATTTAACAAATTCTTTAGTAACTCATTGGAAAAACATGCTAGAAACTACTGCTATTGCTGACCCTAGTCAAGTTATGAAAAGCTATGCCAATCAATATAGAGATGAACTATTGGAAGGCATCCTTCCTTTTTGGATGAAGCATAGTATTGACGAAAGAAATGGTGGTTTTTTTACTTGCTTAGATCAATTTGGGAAAGTTTACGATACCGATAAGTTTATATGGTTACAAGGTAGACAAATATGGTGTTTTGCATTTATGTACAACCATATTGAAGCAAAAGACGAATGGTTGAACATGGCATTACATGGAGCTGAATTCATGAAAAAATATGGTAGAGATGGAAATGGAAATTGGTATTTTTCTTTAACAGAAGATGGGAAACCGTTAATTCAACCCTATAATATTTTTAGTGATTGTTTTGCCACCATGGCATTTGCTGCATTAGACAAAGCCTCACCTTCAGAAGAATACAAACAAATTGCCGTTTCAACTTTTGAAAACATTCTTTCACGTAGACAAAATACAAAAGGCATTTATACTAAAAGTTATCCTGGTACTAGAAACTTAAAAAATTTTAGTTTGCCTATGATACTTTGCAATCTTTCTTTAGAACTTGAGCATTTATTAGGTACTAAAAGAGTTGATGAATTTATTCCAGAAATTATTCATGAAGTGATGGAAGTATTTTACCAGCCCGAATTAGGATTGGTATTAGAAAATGTGCATGACGATGGATCTTTTTCGGACAGTTTTGAAGGTAGGTTGCTTAATCCAGGCCATACAATTGAAGCCATGTGGTTTATAATGGATTTAGGCAAAAGATTAAATGACGATGCTTTAATAAAACGAGCTACTAATATTATGCTCGATACTATTGAATTTGGTTGGGATAAAGAGTTTGGTGGTATTTTTTATTTTTTAGATGTAAAAGGTAATCCACCACAACAATTAGAATGGGACCAAAAATTATGGTGGGTGCATGTAGAAGCATTGGTAGCACTCGCTAAGGGATATAATTATACTAAAGATATCAGGTGTGTAGAATGGTTCGAAAAAATCCATTCATATACATGGTCTCATTTTAAAGATAATCAATATGGAGAATGGTTTGGCTACCTCAACAGAAGAGGTGAAGTGCTGTTGCCATTAAAAGGTGGAAAATGGAAAGGCTGTTTCCATATACCACGATCATTATACCAAGTATGGAAAACTTTAGAAAAAATATAATAAACAACTTGATTAAAATATTTACATATCGTTTTTACTTTGTTACAATAGTTTCATTACTGTTTACAACACTTTGTGCACAACAAAAATTCAGTACGGAAGTATTGGTTATTGGCGGTGGTGCAAGTGGTGTTTCTGCTGCAATACAATCTGGCAGAATGGGCGTAAAAACGATAATTGCAGAGCCAACAACATGGTTAGGAGGAATGATTACATCTGCTGGTGTATCTGCATTTGATGGTAATCATAATATGCCTTCTGGTATTTTCGGAGAGTTTAGAAATCAATTATATAAAGTTTATGGCGGACCTTCTAAAGTAGCTACTGGCTGGGTAAGCAATACTCAGTTTGAACCAAGAGTAGGAGATAGTATTTTTAAAAAATTAGTAGTTGCAATTCCAGCTATTAAAGTATTTTATCATCTTCAATTAGTAAAAGTGATAAAAGAAAAAAATGCTATTAAAGGAGCAACTTTTATTAATCGGCAAACTAATAAGTTAATTACTATTTATGCTAAACAAATTATTGATGCAACTGAATTAGGTGATGTGATGGCTATGGCAGGAGTGCCTTATGATCTTGGAATGGAAGCAAGCGATATTACAGGCGAAAACGTTGGGGTGAAAGCATCTAACAATATTATTCAAGACATTACTTATACTGCTATTCTTAAAGATTATGGAATTGGTAAAGATTGCACAATTGCAAAACCAGTAGGATATGACCCTATGGAATTTGATGGCGCTTGCACTAATTATTATATCGATAAAAAAAGAAAAGCACCAAATGTTGATGCTCAAAAAATGCTCAATTATGGTAAGCTTCCTAATAATAAATACATGATTAACTGGCCAGGCTATGGTAATGATATTTATTTGAATGTTATTGAAATGAATTACCTGGCTCGTGAAAAAGAATTGATTAAAGCCAAAGAACAAACATTAAGATTTGTTTATTTTATTCAACATCAGTTAGGTTTCAAAAATATTGGATTTGCAGATGATGAGTTTCCTACAAAAGATCGTTTTCCATTAATACCTTATTACAGAGAAGGGAGAAGATTAAAAGGTATTGTTCGATTTAATATTAACCATATTGCTCAGCCATTTTCTAATAAAATGCACCTTAATAGGACTGGAATATCTGTAGGGGATTATCCAATAGATCATCACCACAGAAAAAATTCCAATGCCCCCCAACATTTGGATTTTTATCCAGTCCCGTCTTTTAATATTCCTTTAGGCGCTTTAATTCCACCTTCATATACTGGATTAATTGTTGCTGAAAAAGGAATAAGCGTTTCTAATGTAGTGAATGGCACAACTCGTTTACAACCATCGGTATTGTTAATTGGTCAAGCTGCTGGAACTCTTGCTGCCTTATCTGTTCAACAAAACAAAAATGCCGCAGCTATTTCTGTTAGAGCCGTTCAAACTGCATTATTAAATTCAGGCGCATATATAATGCCTTATTTTGATGTTCCATTAAATCATCCTCATTTTTTAATTGCACAACGGATTGGTGCAACAGATATCTTAAAAGGAAAAGGAATACCTCATAATTGGGCCAATCAAACTTTTTTCTACCCAGATTCTTTGGTAAACAATAATGAATTAGCTAAAGATCTGCTATCAGTTTATAATAAACAATTTTTGATAAGCGGCGAAAAATTAATGATAACTGATGCAATTAATATTATTGTTCAATTGTCATTTACAAAAACAACAAATTCCAATAAAAGTAATTGGAACTATACCAATAAAGAAGCACTAAAAAAACAAATTGAAGAAGCGTGGGCATATTGGAATTTGGGAGTTTTAGATGAAGCTAAACCATTAACAAGAATTCAATTTGCAAAATTACTAGATGAAACAATCAATCCATTTAATCAAATGGATGTAGATCACCAAGGATTTTTTAAACAGACATACTAACTAAACAAAACAATCGCTTATGAAAAAATTATCACTCTTGTGCTGTTTACTACTAATGATTATTGGTAGTGCAGTTGCGCAACAAATTAGAGTTGCCGGAAGAGTTACTAGTACCAGTTCAGGAAATGCCGCTGAAGGCATTTCGGTATTGGTTAAAGGGGCTAAAACCGGCACTGCTACTAACGCTTCAGGCGACTATAGTATTTTGGTAGATAGAGCAGGAACGCTTGTGTTTTCTGGAATTGGATTTGCTCCTCAGGAAATAAAAGTAACAGGAAATGTTCTTGATATTTCACTTAAAAGTACTTCTGGAGATTTAGGTGAAGTAGTTGTTGTAGGATACGGTACTCAAAAGAAAGCAAGTGTTACCGGTGCTATAGTAACATTAAACAATGAAGCTTTAAATAAGCGACAAGTTACAAGTACAAGTCAGGCTTTACAAGGTCTTGCTCCTGGAGTTACTGTTCAACAACAATCTGGAAAGCCTGGTGCAGATGGGGCTAGTATTATTATAAGAGGACAAGGTTCTATTTCTGGAAGTAATGCTCCTTTGATTATTGTTGATGGTTTAGCTATTGGCGCTTTAGATCAAATTGATCCAAATGCAATAGAAAGCATTACTTTATTAAAAGATGCCGCATCTACTGCTATTTATGGTAACCGTGCTTCTGGTGGTGTTATTTTAGTTAAAACAAAAAGAGCCTCTGGAAAAAATGGAATGTCTGTTTCTTATAATGGATTTGTATCTAAACAACAAGCTACTGCTATTCCTAATAGAGTGAGTGCAATTGATCATTTATTATTAAGTAATGTGGCTGAGCAAAATAGAACTGGAAATCCTAATGCTACTGCTTACCCTCAAAGTTTAATTGATCTTTACAATTCTAAACAAGCTAATAATTTAGACGTTATTAATACAGATTGGTTAGGTGAAGTACTTACACATAGTGGCTTATTACAAAACCATAACATTCAATTAAGTTCTACCTCTGAAAAAATAAATATATTCACTTCTTTTACTTATTTAAATCAACAAGGTTTAATTCCTAATAGTAGTTTCGAGAAATATGATATTCGAATAAATCCGGAATTTAAAATCAATAGTAAATTATCCTTGATAGGAGTTTTAGGATACAATAGCAACCAAACAATAAATCCTTCTACAGGATCTGCAGAGTTTATTATTAGACAAGCAATTGGTTTGCCTGCAATTGGTGGTGGAAAATACGGACCAGGTATTTATGGTACTGCTGGGCAAAGCAACAATCGTAATCCTATTGCTATGGCTGAAGCTACAGGTAATTCAGTTGCAAAAGGAAGCACTTTGCTTACAAGATTTGGATTTAATTTCAAACCAATTAGTGGCTTAGAAATTGAAGCATATTGGGGCCGTCAATCTACCAATCCAACTACAAAAACATTTGTTACTAATGCTGATATTTATCAACCAAACCTAGCAACATCAAGCTATTCATTGGTTAGTACATGGCCTGGAACTACTAGTTTATCTGAATCATATACCAATAACGTATACACTACTTATTTAGGACAGGCTACCTATAGTAAACGAATTGGATTACATTCTTTTAAAGCACTAGTTGGTGCTCAATCAGAGTTGTTTACTAATTATTTCTTTGGTGCTTCAAGAACAGGATTTAATAATCCAAATCAACCTTACTTAAACTTAGGAACAGGTATTAGAGATAATAATGCAGGTGCTTCTGAGTTAGCATTGGCTGGCTTTTTTGCTCGCTTAAATTATAATTATGCTGATAAATACTTTATCGAGTTGAATGGCAGAAGAGATGGAACTTCTCGTTTTTCCCAAGCTAGAGAAAAGCAGTGGGGTAATTTTGGAGCTGTTTCAGCAGGATGGATTTTTACTAAAGAAAGCTTTATGTCTAGTGCTAGTAAGTTTATCGACTTTGGAAAAATACGAGCTTCACTTGGTGGAAACGGTAACCAAAGTATTGGTAATAACTATGCATACGATGCATTTTATGCTCAATCTAATTACAACAATCCTAACAATGGAACCAACGCTTATTTCGGAAGTGCTACAAACGTAGGTGTTGCATTATTGCAATTTGCTAACCCAGATTTAAGTTGGGAAACTTCAAAGCAATTTAACGTAGGAGTTGATTTGCAAGTATTTAAAAACTTCACAATTACAGCTGATTATTATGTTAAGACATTGAAAAATATGTTGCTACAACGTACATTACCTCAATCTGCGGGTGGATTAAGCAATCCATTTGTTAACGCTGGTAATATGGAAAATAAAGGTTGGGAACTTTCTCTAAGTTATAAAAAGCAATTCGGAAAATTTGGAGTGAATGTTACTGGTATGATATCTGATGTAAAAAACACTGTATTGAACTTAGTTGAAGGAACTCCATTTATTGGAGATGGAATACGAACAGCTCCTGGTCAAGCATTGAATTCATTCTTTGGATACACTTCTGCAGGTTACTTTGCTGATTCTAACGATGTAAAGTCTTCTCCAATTCAATTTGGTATACCTTGGAGTTCAGTTCCTACAACGGGTCCTAAACCGGGTGATGTTAAATACCAAGATACAAATGGAGATGGAAAAATAGATGCCAACGATCGTAGTTTCATTGGTAATACTTTTCCTCGTTATGAATACAGTATCAATATTAATTTGACTTACAAGAATTTTGATATGAATATTTTTGGACAGGGGGTTGGACAACGCAATAACTACTTAAGTGGTACAGGTGCGGTTCCTTTTAATAGTTCAGACTTTATAGCATCATTGTTAGATATTCATAAGGATTATTGGACTCCAACAAATCAAAATGCAACATTCCCTCGTTTGTTGCCTTCTGGATCTGGTGGAAATAATTTCTTATTGGCTTCACAATGGCTTAGAAGTGCTGCTTACTTTAGAATTAAAAATATTAATATTGGCTATACTTTGCCTAAAGCATGGTTAAATAAAGCAAAAATTAGCAATGTTAGAATTTATGTTAGTGGTTCTAATTTATTAACAATCTCTAAAGCATGGAAAGGATTTGATCCAGAGATCAATAGCGCTAACGCAGAGTTTTATCCACTAATGCGCACTTATACTGCAGGTGTTAACGTAACCTTTTAATTGACCCAGAAAAATTATGATCATGAAAAAAAACATACTAACAATACTCACTATTACTTCGGTAATTGCTTTGGGTAGTTGTAATAAATTCTTAGATAGAAAACCTTTAGACGCTTCTGCTTCTTCAACATTTTTGAGTAATCAATCAGAAATGGAGCAGGGATTAATTGGAACTTATGCTTCCGCAATGTGGGTATTCCCAAATAATACTCCAATGTTATTTGCTGTTGAAGCCAGTACAGATTTAGCTATGAAACGTGGTGGTAACTCAGAAGATAATATTGCAATGGGAGATGCTGGTCCATTCCTTTTTAATAACTCCTTACCCATTACTTGTTGGAACCAAGCTTATAAATTGGTTCAACGTGCCAATCAGCAAATTGCTGGAATGGAAAATGGGAAAGCTTCTGTATCGGTTACCACTTTTAACCGTATCAAAGCCGAAGCTCAAGTACTTCGTGCTTGGGGATATTACCATTTGATTGGTTGGTTTGGTGATGTGCCATATTACAAAACTATGCCTGGTGTTGATGAAGTTTTAAATGCTACAAGAACACCTGTTGCAACTATTGTAGCAGATCTCTACAAAGAGTTAGATGATGCTTCTGCTGCTTTCGATGCTGCTGGAGTGTCTCCTGTACAAGCTTTAGGTAGAGTAAATAAAGGCGTTGCTTTAGGTTTGAAAGCTAAATTAGCAATGCTAATTAAAGATTATAGAACTGCTGCAACTGCTTCTAAAGCAATCATAGATGGAGGTAACTATTCTTTAAATCCTAGTTATCAAAATTTATTTTCTTTGGCAGGACAAAATGGAAATGCTGGAAGAGAAATTTTATTCATTCAAACATATCCATTGGATGTGAATGAGCCACAAAACTGGGGACCAATTTTAGGTGTTCCTCGTCAGGTTACTAACTCTCAAAGTAGTCATTTCCCTTCCCAACAATTGGTAGATCAATTTGAGGGTAAAGATGGTTTACGTATTGATGCATCAATTGTTTATAATCCTGCTACTCCAAGACTTAATCGTGATAACCGTTTAAAATGGAGTATTTATATGCCTGGTGATACAATGGTGCATTATGCATCAAAAACTACAGCCCTTCCTTATAACAATTTAAGAGAAAGAACCATTTTTGATATTTATGCTAATATTCGTAGAAAGTACAATTGGAATACAGGCAACTACGATAATGTAACAACTAATAATGATTGGATTGGCGCACAAGCTGCAGGAATTCAATGGGCGGTTAGCGCAACTGGTAATATTGGCGGCGTTGGTTACTGTTGGAATAAATACAACGATACTACTCAATATACATTTGAATCAAGAGTTGGTTTCATACTAATGCGTTATGCAGATATACTACAAACTTATGCTGAAGCAAAAATTGAATTAAATGAATTAGATGCAACGGTAACTACTGCAATCAATTTAATAAGAGCTAGAGCCGGTCAACCTGCAATTTCGTTGGGTGGTCAATCTGCAATGCGTACTATTATTAGGAGAGAAAGAGCGGTTGAATTTGCTGGTGAAGGTTTGCGTTTATTTGATTTAAGAAGATGGGATATTTATGCAAAAGCAAATAGCTTTCCAGTTGTTGGTGCAGCTTTAAATCCTTTAGTAGTTCCTGCTAGCCCTACATTTGATGCGGATAACGTTCCAACATATACTTCTAGTATTAATGATCGGATTAAATTTAGAGCACAAACTAGAAACAATTCCAATCTAAAATATAAATTATGGCCAATTCCTCAATCGGAAATTGACAATAATCCTAAAATCACACAAAATACTGGCTGGTAATTTTTCATAGTTAGTTTAGTTTTAAGCAAATAAAGCAGGCGTCATTTTTCATAATGGCCTGCTTTTTTTTAAATTTAGATTATGCAAAACAGATTTCACAATTTAGATGCTTTACGAGGGTATGCAATTTTTACAATGATATTATCTGGAAGCATCTCTTACGGGCCATTAATGCCAACATGGATGTTTCATGCGCAGGTTCCACCACCCACTCATCAGTTTGATCCTAATTTACCTGGCATCACTTGGGTTGATTTGGTGTTTCCCTTTTTTATTTTTTGTATGGGCGCTGCTATTCCAATAGCCATGCGCAAATTTGCTCTAATTAATGATGTTAAAAGTGCTGTTTTCACAGCTTTTAGAAGATTTTTTTTATTAACTTTTTTTGCGTTGTTCCTTGAACATTTTAAAAGTGCAAGAATTACTTTAATTTCTAACAACGTAACTTATATGTTGTCGATGGTTGGTTTTATTCTTTTATTGTTTTCATTAAGTAAGTTTGGTGTTTATCTAACAAAGAAAGTTGCCGCAATTATTAATTATTCGGCTTTAGTCTTAGCAGTTGCTTGCCTTTTTTTTATACCGCTGAATAATGGAGAAGGGTTTAAAATTGGCACTAGTGATATAATTATTATTGTATTGGCAAATATGGCTTTGTTTGGTACATTAGTTTGGTGGTTTACAAGAAACAATGCAGTTTTAAGAGTAGGAATTTTACTTTTTGTAATGGCTATATTCCTTGGATCAAAATTTAATGGAAGTTGGAATGAAGTATTGTATAACTTAACACCAACGTCAGCTATTTACAAATTTTATTTTCTAAAATATTTATTTATATTAATTCCTGGAACTATAGCAGGTGATTGGTTATTACAATACAAAGACATCAATGAAGATGAAATTCATAGTAATAGAAATTTTAAATTATTCGGGTTCATTTTATTTACCATCATTATTGCGAATGTATATTTTCTATTTACACGTATGTTAGCACTTAATTTATTTGTTACGATTTGCTTATTAATTGTGGGTAAATTTGGTTTTGAAAAAATCAAACTAAATAATAAGAAATTAGTTGAACAATTTTTTTATGCAGGAACTTTTTCTCTATTATTAGGTTTAACTTTTGAAGCGTATGAAGGAGGCATTAAAAAAGACTTTTCAACTTACAGTTATTATTTTGTAACAGTTGGGTTTGCATTTTTTAGCTTCATAGTATTATCAATTTTACCAACTTTTTTAATTGGTAAAAAAATATATCAATTTATGGTTTTATCTGGACAAAATCCAATGATGGCTTATGTAGCAGGGAGTTTGTTGCTTTTGCCATTAATGCATTTAACAGGCCTAATATTTTATTGGGATAAAATGAACAGTTCGTTTTTATTAGGATTCATTAAAGGATTACTGTTTACTATTGTTGCTTGTGGTATCACTATACCATTTACCAAAAAAGGCATGGTTTGGAAATCATAATTAAACAATTAATTTACTACATAAATTAACTTTCCACCTTGCATTAATTGATTATGCGTAATCAATAAGTTCGGGAGCTTTTGATTATTTAAATAAACTCCTTTTACAAAAGTTGTGGATGACGATTTAGAAGATTTACTTTTTACCTCAATTATTAATTGTTTATTACCTGGTAGCAAAATAATTGCATTTTTAATGAGCGGGTAACCTATAATGTAATTTCCAGATGCAGGGTTCATTGGATACATCCCTAATGCAGTCCAAACAAACCAAGCACTCATTTGTCCGCAATCGTCGTTTCCAGTTAATCCATCTGGTCCAGTTTTGTACATACTATCTGTTACAACTTTAATCCATTTTGCAGCTTTTTCTGGATGGCCTAATGCGCTATACATGTAAATAATATGGTGACTAGGTTCATTTCCATGGGCATATTGCCCTATTAAACCTGATACATCTGCTGAAGTATTTTCTCCATGTAACTCTGAAGAAGCAGCAAAAAGAGCATCGAGTTTATTTATTAATTTTTCTTTACTTCCATATAATTTTGCCAATCCATCAACATCATGTGGAACAAAAAAACTATGTTGCCATGCAGTACCCTCTATGTATTGCCCGTCAAATCCATGTTCTGATAATAATGGATCAAAAGGTTCTATAAAATTACCTTTGCTATCTTTCGCTCGCATAAATCCTGTTGATCCATCAAATAGTTGTTTGTAGCTATTTGCCCTTTTTATAAACACTTGATAATCGGCTTCTTTATTTAATTTTTTAGCCACTTGAGCAATGCACCAATCATCAAATGCGTATTCTAAAGTCATTGTAACACTCCATCCATGTTTGTCCTGAGGTAGATAACCATATTTAATATATTCTGGTGTGCCTCTGCTTTGCTGAAATGCACTTTTTTTCATTGCTTCAAATGCAATGTTATAATCAAAGCCTTTAATATTTTTTAATATAGCATCTGCTATTATTGGAACACTATGGTAACCAGTCATGGTATTCGTTTCCCAAGTGCTAAGATCCCATACCGGCAATAATCCATTATCAATATACAATTGTAACATACTATTAATCATATCGGGCAAACGATCTTTTTGTGTGATGGTAAACAATGGATTTAAAGCCCGAAATACATCCCACTGAGAAAATACAGTGTACTTATCTTTTCCTGTTGTAAAATATTTCCTTTTGTTATCAAAGGTTTGGTATTCACCATTTGCATCGTTACTTACAACTGGTGCTAAACTAGTTCTGTAAAGAGATGTATAAAATTTTGTAGCAAAATTTACATCGTTCGTGTTAATTTTTATTTTTTGCAATTCATTTTCCCAAATGGCTTCTGCTTTTTTTGCTGTGCCTTCAAACGTAGATGCTATTTCACTATTTAATTCTTGCAATGCTTTATCTGTGCTAACGGTACTCAAAGAAACTTTTACGTTTATGATATTCGTAGTATTGAATTGTAATGCAGCTTTTACTTTTTTGCCAATTGCTTTTTTGCCAATTGTAATTGAATCATCAATAAAAACCAATTGGTAAATTGGTGCATTAAATTTTGCA
This sequence comes from Sediminibacterium sp., assembly GCA_046593815.1. GTDB lineage: Bacteria > Bacteroidota > Bacteroidia > Chitinophagales > Chitinophagaceae > Sediminibacterium. The sequence goes on from JBKJQV010000007.1 coordinate 13,356, forward strand.
GCGAAATATACTTTTTGTCCCTTTGCCCAACCTGTGCTATATCTGTAACCAATTAATGTATGTTCATCAATCATTTGAAGCATTCCATCTGTTGATTGATCCCAATTAATTTGAAAGCCCATATCAAATCTCAACCAAACATTATTTGTTGGGAAAGTGTACTTATGAAAACCAGTTCTTTTTGAAGCGGTTAATTCACATTTTATTTTATTATCTAATACAACTTTGTAATATCCTGGAGATGCTTTTTCTGAAGTATGCAAAAAAGAAATTTTTATTTTTTCTTTTCTTATTAAAGAAGTATCGATAAGTGGTAATAATGAAATATCACACCAATCTCCAATACCAGTACCACTTAAATGCATGTGACTAAAACCGGCAATTGTTTTGCTACTGTAGTGATAACCACTACACCAATCCCATCCTTCATCTCCATTATCAGGACTCAATTGTACCATTCCAAAAGGTATAGTTGCACCAGGATATACATGACCATGTCCTCCAGTTCCTAAAAATGGGTCAACAAATTTGATTAGTTTTTGAGAATGAACTGGAAATATTATAGTTGTAAAAAACGCTAAGCAAACTATAAACTTAAAATTGTTCATGGTATTATTTTATATAAGGATACAATCCCTGAAACCAACTTGTTTTATCTTTTACACCTTCATAAAAGAAAAACACTTCACCTTTAAAACCATTGTTTCTATTGCTTTGTATGAATTGCGACATTAATCCATCACTCTGAATTGTTGCTCCAGATTTTACAAGAACTCCAGGATAAAAAAGTACTGCTGGGTTTTTATAATAACTTTTTTGTTGAGTTAATACTGCATCATAATCTGTAATTGTATATCTATAACATTGTGGCATTACAGCATCTACCCAACTACTATCAACCCATGTAGGCCAGTCTTGCAGATATTCTGTTAAACTGAATGGATATGGGCTAGGCGACATAGTAAATTGTATGGATGGCTTAATTGTTTTTACTTCCGTACGTAAACGTTTTAAAAATGTATTTAATTTTTTGGCTCTCCAACTAATCCAACCAGCATCTGCTGTATTTGATGGGGGATTTGCTCCACCATTTTCGGTTTTATACAAAGCTGTTGTATATGTATCATAACCCCCATTACTTGGCATTGCTGGTAAACGATCATCTCCTTGTACACCTTCTATTTGATAATTAGTAACAACTTCTTTAAAAAGATCAATCATATATTGTTGAACTTCAGGATGAATTCCATTTAACCAATCGAAACCATTTTTTACAACTAATTGATTATTCTGATCTTTTGCTGCCCAAGTTGGTTTAGCTGCTACAATTGCTCCTCCATTAGCAGAATAGGATGAAGAAAATCCATATTCAAACCAAGCATGCACTTTTATTCCAACTAGTTTAGCCTCATCTATACATTCTTGAAGCGGATCCCTTCCTGCATATCTCTCCAATTGCCTGATTCCGATTGTATTTTGCATAACTGCACTTGGATATATAGTTCTACCATTATTATATACTACAACAAAAATATTATTGATGTTATTGGCTTTACAAGTTGTAACCATTGTTTTTATATTGTCTCTACTATCTAAAGCAGTACTAGCAGCTGTGGTAATCCAAGCCCCTCTCATTGCATTTGGGTCCCATGCCGGTGTGGGTGGAATAACTGGGGGAGTGGGTGTTGGAGTTGGATTAGATCCACCACCTTTTGAGCAGCTTACTATTGCAACAGTTAGTATCCCAAAAAGGATGAGTTTGTTGAATAATTGATTTAAATTAGGCAGATTGAAGAGTGTAATATTCACGTTTTTTTGAATTATTTGTCTAACTTAATTAAAAAAATTATAAATTCACTATAAGTTATTAAATTTTTTAATTAAATATCGAAAAATTTACTTTTTCGGTTGATAAATGTAACGATTTTGCAAAAAACTTCAACTCCTCAAAAATCTCCGATTTATTGGATTCCAAGCACTTGGTTTGCAATGGGATTGCCTTTTGTAGCTCTAGCAGCTGCAAGTTCTATCATGTACAAAAATATGGGCATTTCAGATTCACAAATTGCTTTTTGGACGTCACTAATAATGTTACCATGGACAATTAAACCATTATGGGGGCCATTTTTAGAAATGTTTAAAACCAAAAAATTCTTTGTTTATACAACTCAAATGTTTACAGGGTGTTTGTTTGGATTAGTAGCATTAACACTCCAAACCGACCATTTTTTTAGTTTATCTATTGCAGTTTTTGCCATTATTGCATTTAGTGGTGCAACACATGATACAGCTGCTGATGGAGTATATTTAAATGAATTAACTCCAAAATTACAAGCACAATACGTTGGTTGGCAAGGAGCGTTTTACAATGTAGCAAAAGTATTATCAGGTGGTGCTTTGGTATATTTAGCAGGTGAACTAGAAAAAAAATACGGGATTGCAAATGCTTGGATGGCAGTCATGTTTATATATGGAATCATTATGGTTTTATTGGGACTGTATAACATGAAAATGCTTCCATCTGGTGGTACAGTTGCTAAAGTGAATTCAGTAAAAGAAGGATTTGATACTTTAAAAGATGTAATCATTACTTTTTTTCAAAAAAAGAATATCTGGTATAGCCTTTGTTTTATTGTACTTTATCGTTTTGCTGAAGGGCAAGCTATTAAAATTACTCCCTTGTTTTTTAAAGCAGCAAGAGCAGATGGAGGTTTGGGATTAGATACATCTCAAATTGGTATTTTATATGGCGTATTTGGAGCTATTGCATTTGTAATGGGTTCAATAGCTGCTGGCTATTTTGTTTCTAATAAAGGATTAAATAGAAAAACATTAATGATGTTATGTGCGTTCTTTAATGTGCCATTTATTGCTTATGCTTTTTTAGCAATAACAGTACCTGAAAACCTTTATATAATCGGTGCTGCTGTTGCAATAGAATATTTTGGATATGGATTTGGTTTTGTTGGTTTAATATTATTTATCATGCAAAATATTGCTCCAGGTAAATATAAAATGGCACACTATGCTTTTGGAAGTGGATTAATGAACCTTGGATTTATGATTCCTTCAATGATCAGTGGTTTTGTAAGCGATTATTTAGGATATAAAGAATTTTTTATCTGGGTTCTCATTTCTACTATTCCTGCATTCATCATTACATGGTTAGTACCATTGAAAAAAGTTGAAGAAAACGAATTGGAAGCAACAAAATTAGTAGATTAATTTTTTAAGACAATGCTAAAAGCCTCATTAAATTGTATAATTATTTTGCTTTTTACAATCAATTGTAAAGCTCAATTAAGGTTTGATTCTACTTATCTATCTTCTTATTATTTACAAAAAGTTACTCAGTTTAAATTAATGCCTAAAAAAAATGGGGATATTGTTTTTTTAGGAGATAGTATAACTGATATAGGTGAATGGTCGGAATTATTCGGAAATAAAAACATTAAAAATAGAGGAATTAGTACAGACAATACTTTTGGAGTATTGGCTCGTTTAGATGAAGTTATTAACTCTAAGCCAGTAAAAATATTTTTAATGATTGGTATTAATGATCTAGCAAAAAAAACACCTGATGCAATAATTTTAAAAAATATCCAGCAAATTGCCGATCAAATAAAAAAATATTCACCCAATACCAAGCTCATTATACAATCTCTATTACCTACCAATAATACTTTTACTGAATTTGTAGGATATCAAAATAAGGATGAACATATTATTTGGTTAAATAATCAGCTAAAGCTTTTTTGTATAAAAAATCATTCGACTTTTGTAGATTTATATAGCATATTTAAAGATGAAAATGGAAGGCTAAATAAACAATATACCTTTGATGGACTACATATAAATGGTGAGGGGTATCAATTGTAGAAAACCAAATTACAAAAAATGAAACTTATATAATTTATGTTGATCACTGGAACTTTTATAGATGAAATTAGTCACGATATTCCTCATCAAAATTGGGGTCCGTTGGAATGGGATAAAGATTTTCAACACATGAAAGCTGCTGGGATTGATACGGTGATTTTAATAAGAGGTGGATATAGAAGATTTATTACTTATCCTTCTAAATATTTAATTGAGCAGCATGGATGTTATGAACCACCAATTGATTTGATAGACTTGTATTTAACACTTGCAGAAAAATATGAGATGAGTTTTTATTTTGGTTTATATGATAGTGGAAAGTATTGGGATACAGGCGATTTATCTATAGAGATTGATTCTAACAAATATGTGATTGAAGAAGTGTGGAAAATGTACGGTCACAGAAAAGCTTTTAAAGGTTGGTATATTAGTACCGAAATAAGTAGAAAAACCAAAGGTGCTATTGAAGCATTTAGCAGTTTAGGTAATATGTGTAAACAAATTAGTGATCAACTTCCTGTATTTATTTCTCCTTGGATAGATGGGAAAAAAGCAGTGATGGCTTCTTCAGGTGTATTGACAAAAGACCAAGCTATTTCTGTTCTTGAACACGAAAATGAATGGAATGAAATATTTGATGGTATACACCAATCTATTGATGCTGTTGCTTTTCAGGATGGTCATGTAGATTATCATGAATTAGAACAATTCTTTAGTGTAAATAAAAAATTAGCTGATAAATATCAGTTGAAATGTTGGACGAATGCCGAGTCTTTAGATAGAGATATGCCTATTAAATTCTTGCCGATAAAATTTGAGAAACTACAATTAAAATTAGCGGCAGCAAAAAAAGCGGGATACGATAAAGCAATTACTTTTGAATTTAGCCATTTCATGAGTCCTCAATCTGCATATGTTCAGGCGCATCATTTGTTCAATCGATATATGGAATATAAAAACAATCAATAGCATTATGAAAAAAATAAATTTCCTTTTTATTACTCTCTTAACTCACTCTTTAGCTTTTTCTCAATTAAGTAAGCAGACTGTTTTAAGGGGTACTTGGATCACTAATGTTGCAAGTTCTGCAATGCGTTCTCCAGAAAATGTGAGAGAAGTTGTATTAAATTGTAAGCGGAATGGACTAACAGATATTTTTGTAGTTGTTTGGAATGGGGGTTTAACAATGTATCCAAGTGAAGTAGTTAAAAAATATATTGGTACAGCTCAAGCACCTTATTATAAAAGCTTTGATCCTTTAAAAGCATTTGTTTCAGAAGGTCATAAAGAAGGATTAAGAGTGCATGCTTGGTTTGAATTTGGTGCTGCCTATGCATATAAAGATAGTTCTGCCAATGGTTGGTTGTCTAGATATCCTTCTTGGGCAGGAAGAAATAGCAAAGGAGACTTACTTCAAAAAAATGGGTTTTTTTGGTGGAATTCTATGAATCCAGAAGTGCAAAAATTTTTGCAACAATTAATGTTGGAGGTGGTTCGTAATTATAAAGTTGATGGAGTTCAAGGGGATGATCGTTTACCTGCCATGCCTGGAGAGGGAGGATATGATAAATGTAGCATTGCTTTGTATAAAAAAGATCACAAAGGAAAAATGCCGCCTTCTAATGCAAAAGACACTGCATTTATTCAATGGAAAGCTGATAAAATCAGTGTCTTTGGAAAAATGTTGTATAAAAGTGTAAAAAAAGAAAGAGCTAATTGCTTAGTTACTTGGGCTCCAAGTATTTATCCATGGAGTAAAGAACAATATTTGCAAGATTGGCCTAAATGGATAAATGAAGGATATGCCGATTTGATAATTCCTCAGTTGTATCGATATAAGATAGATGCATATGAAAAAATTTTAAAAGAACTATCCCTACAAGTACCTATAGAATTAAAGTATAAAATATTTCCAGGTATTCTTACTTCATTGGGTGATGGATATAGAGTAGATAAACTAATGTTGAATCAAATGCTTGATTTAAATAGAAAATATGGCTACAATGGTGAAGTGTTGTTTTATTATGAATCATTAAAGGATTTTAAAGATCCTTTGTACTCAAAATAAATTTGAACAATGAAAGCTTCTCTAATAGGAATTATTTTTTGTATACTATTGAAAGTATCAGCTCAATCTGATACACAAATATTCGACTTCGCATCAAAAAATATTCGAGAAAAAGTTAAACAAGAACTTGTTCAAAAAATTAATTCAGCTATTGAATTACCATTTGTTGAGAAAAATTATATTCAATATAAAGGTGCATTTTGGGCAATGGAATTGATGTTGTACCAAAATCAAAATGTTGAAATTAATATTCTAAACTGGATAGCTCAATTAAAATTTGTAAATGCTTCAATGCAATGGATATTATTGGAGTATTTATTTACAATTTATCCTGGAAAATATTCGGATTTAGTAAAGAAAAATTGGGATATTTTAAAATCGGATAAAATAAAAGCTTTGGCGTTAGAGTATATGTCAGTTGAAAAGTTCGATACTTCACTTCTTTTAAATGATGCATTTAAAGGTTCATCATATTATCGATTATTTAAGATGATTCATCAAGAAAATAAATCAACTAATTTATTCACAAGTAATAATTTTTTACAATATTCTTTTTTGCCCAATCAAACAGTTCTTATTAGTTTTCAATATGCAGATAGAAACACACCTGGCTATTTAATGGTACGTTTAAGCAATGGAAAATGGTTATCAGATGCTAATAATAAGCCCTATCAATTTCAACAACTAGCTCGATCAATAACCAACATGCCTTATTATTTGACTAATGGTAATACTCCGCAAGGCTTATATAAACTAACAGGTTTTGATTCTTCTACCAATAACTGGATTGGACCTACTACTAATTTACAAATGCTTATGCCTTTTGAAAAAGATGGCAAAAATAACTTCTTTGAAACCCAAAATGTAGAAAAAGAATATAAGGAACTCCTAGGTTCATTAGCTGAAAATATAAACCTTTGGCAATCTTATGAAGCTGGTAAAATAGGTAGAACTGAAATTATAGCTCATGGTACAACTATCCCTACAGATTTTTACAAATCAACAACTTATTTCCCTTGCACCCCATCTTTAGGTTGCTTATGTAGTCCCGAAATTTGGGACGATAATGGTAAAAGAGAATTGAGTATTCAAAATGAATGGATATTATTACTTAAGCAACGTCAACTAAATCCAAATTTCCTACTTGTAATTGAACATTAATGATATGATGTACTAAAAGTTCATCACCTTTAGTCATTAGTAATTTGTTCATATCCTATATAATTTAGAATTGCCTAGATCATGATTAAAGTCATTTTATATATTACCTCCTTTTTATTTTTAATTACTACTAATGCTCAAAAAAATCGTGCATATTATTGGCATACAAAACCAGACCAATCTGAATTATTACATAAGTATGCAGTTGAAGTAAAAAACGGAAATACTAATAATGGATATCCAGTTGTTAAAATTGATACAGCTCAAAAATTTCAAATAATAGATGGCTTTGGCTATACACTTACAGGTGGATCTGCTTTTCTGATTAATCAAATGAACCCAGTAGCTCAGTCTACTTTGTTAAAAGAATTATTCGGACACCAAGAATCATCTATAGGAATAAGTTATTTAAGAATTAGCATTGGCGCATCAGACTTAAGCAGAAGTGTGTTTAGCTATAACGATTTGCCTAAAGGCCAAATAGATACTTCATTACGAAATTTTTCATTAAGTCAGGATACTTTAGACCTTATACCATTATTAAAAAAGATTCTTGCTATTAATCCCAAACTTAAAATCATGGGGACCCCATGGAGCCCTCCAGTTTGGATGAAAGATAACCATAGTAGTATTGGTGGTAGTTTGTTACTTCAGTATTATAAAGTTTACGCTAATTACTTTGTAAAGTATTTAAAAGCAATGCAGTTGCAAGGGATTAATATAGATGCAATCACTATTCAAAATGAACCTCAACATGGAGGTAATAATCCTAGCATGTTAATGAGTGCCGAACAACAAGCTGCGCTTATCAAATATCATTTAGGTCCTATTTTCAAACAGTATAAAATTAAAACTAAAATCATTATTTGGGATCATAATTGTGATAATCCAAATTATCCCATTACTGTTTTAAATGACTCTTTAGCAAATAAATATATTAATGGTACCGCTTTTCATTTATATAATGGAGACATCAATGCATTGTCATTGGTATATGATAAACATCCTAGCAAAGCCCTATATTTTACTGAACAATGGACGGGGAAGAACGGCACTTTTGATGGCGATTTAAAATGGCATATTAAAAATGTAATTATTGGAGCTATGCAAAACCATAGCAAAGTGGCTTTAGAATGGAATTTGGCCAATGATACTTCTTACGGGCCTCATACACCCGGCGGTTGTACAGAATGTAAAGGTGCTTTAACAATTAAGGGTTCTGCAGTAACTCGGAATGTAGCATATTATATAATTGCACATGCATCTAAGTTTGTTCCTTCTGGGTCGGTTAAAATTCACAGTTCACAAGTAGGTAATTTATTTTCAGTAGCATTTATAACCCCAACTGGTAAGATAGTGTTGATTGTTATGAATAACTTAAGCCAAGAAACCCATTTTAATATACAAATAAATAAACGTTGGCTTAGTTCAAAACTTAAAGAAGGAGAGGTTTCAACTTTTGTCATTTAATAAGCATTAATCAAATCAGTATATTTAATGTTATTATTGTGAACTTTTACTTACCTATAAATTATTTTTATGAGAAAAAATGCCTCTTTGAGTTTACTACTTACTGTAACTACAGCCATTTTATTTTCTCAATCTAAGCCAGAATGGAAAACTATTTTTGCGAAAATTAATAAAGAAGTACAAAATAATTCTAAAGCTTATAGTAGCCTTAAAACAGCTACAGAAACTATTGGTCATAGATTAACTGGTTCAGCGAACGGTAAGAAAGCTGAAGAATTTGCTTATAATTTATTGAAGTCCTATGGCTTTAAAAATGTTCGATATCAACCGTTTGAAGTAGAAAGTTGGAGCAGAGGAACAATTTCGGTCAAAATTGGTGCTGATGCAAATTCAATGCAATTGATGAAATGTGTAACGCTTGCCCATTCGCCAGTAAAGGCTTCTGTAAATCTTGAGTTAGTAGATATGGGTAATGGTTTAGAAGAAGATTACCTTAATAATTTAGGAAAAGTAAATGGTAAAATAGCATTGGTTTATTTGGGTGTTGTTGCAGGTTCAAAGCCAGGCACTAAAACATTACATCGTTCAGAAAAAACTGCATTGGCTACAAAATATGGTGCTAAAGGAATTATTATAATCAATACTGCTGATGGCGGTATTTTATTAACTGGAACTGCATCTGTTACAGGTAAATTAATACCAATACCTGCTGTTTGTATAGGAAAAGAAGATGGAATGAAGTTGAGAGAGAAATTAGCAACTACAAAACAATTTGCATCAATAGTTATGACTAATTTTTCGGGATTAATTAATGCGAGGAATGTTATTGCAACTATTAAAGGCAAATCTATTCCAAATGAAAAAGTAGTTGTAGGCGGACATCTAGATAGTTGGGATTTAGCAACAGGTGCAATTGATAATGGAATTGGATCATTTTCTGTAATTGATATGGCTCGCACTTTTCAGGCAATAAAATTACAACCAGAACGAACTGTTGAATTTATTTTATTCATGGGTGAGGAAGAAGGACTGCTTGGTTCAAAAGCTTATGTTGATGCTGCAATAAAAGACAAATCAATCAATCAGCTTCGTTACATGCTAAACTATGATATGACCAATGACCCTAAAGGATATGCTTCCTCTGCTGAAGAAAGTAAAGAGTTGTTTCTATCAATTGGTGCTATTGCTCAATCATTTGATACTAGTTATAAAAATACATTTAGAGCCGGCGCAGGCTTACATAGCGATCACCAACCCTTCATGCTTCAAGGTGTGCCAACTGGCGGTGGAGCAGGAGGAGTTCTGCCTAATAATTCTGGACCCTGTTATCATGCCGATTGCGATAACTTTAAATTAGTAGATGAGAAAGGTCTTAAAAATACTGTTAGATTTAGTTCAATGTTATTGTATGGTATTGCTGATTCAAAAGAGATCAAAGCAAAACATTTTACCGATGAAGAAACAAAATTATTTTTATTAAAAAATAATTTAAAAGAACCATTGCAAATTGCAGGGGAATGGAGATGGAAAGATTAATAGTGATGAATTCTGGATTAATAATCATAAGTTAACATTGGTGAATTAGCATTTATTTTTTAT
>JBKJQV010000082.1:0-10188 GCA_046593815.1 Sediminibacterium sp.
ATGAAAAGAAAAAGAAAGTATTGATTTCTGAATTGCTTGGTTTTGGAAAATGCCGTTTAAGCATGGCTGTTCAAAGAAATGATCAGTACACGGGAGTTAATTTTTTTCAGGGTAAAAAAATTGCTACTAGCTATCCTGTTATTCTAGGTGATTTCTTAAAAGAAAAAGGGATTATTGCTGAAATTCATGAAATTAGTGGAAGTGTAGAAATAGCACCTGGTATTGGTTTGGCTGATGCAATTTGCGATTTGGTTAGTAGTGGATCTACTTTATTCATGAATGGGTTAAAGGAAGCTGAAGTTGTTTTGGTTTCTCAGGCGATCTTAATTAAAAGCGAAAATTTGGCAGTTGAAAAACAACAACTATTAGATAGGTTAATTTTTAGAATTCAATCTGTAAAAAAAGCTAAAAACAATAAATACGTTTTACTTAATGCGCCAAATAATAAATTAGAAGAAATAATTGGTTTATTGCCAGGGATGAAAAGCCCAACTGTTTTGCCTTTGGCAGAAGAAGGATGGAGTAGTGTTCATAGTGTGTTAAATGAAGACGACTTCTGGGAGATTATAGAACAATTAAAAGCTGCCGGAGCACAAGGAATTTTGGTAGTGCCAATAGAAAAAATGATCATTTAATATGAGAATAATTGAATTTCCAAATAGAAAAGAATGGCCAAGCTTATTGCAACGCCCTAGCTTTGATAATAGTGATTTGATATCAAAAGTAAAAACTGTATTAGAGGAAGTTAAACTTAATGGAGATGTGGCTATAAAGAAATTCACCAATAGTTTTGATGGAGTTTTGTTAGATCAATTTAAAGTAAGTATTGATGAAATAGAAGAAGCAAAATTATTAGTGCCCAACGAACTAAAAAACGCAATTCAATTAGCTGCAAAAAATATTAGAACTTTTCATGAAAAACAACTAACTGATGTTGAAGTAATTGAAACAATGCCAGGTGTGAATTGTTGGAGAAAATCAGTTTGTATTGAAAAAGTAGGATTGTATATTCCAGGAGGAACGGCTCCTTTGTTTTCTACAATTTTAATGTTGGGAATTCCTGCAAATATTGCTGGGTGTAAACAAATAGTACTTTGTTCTCCACCCGATAAAAACGGAAAGTTGCATCCTGCAATTTTATATACTGCTCAACTGATTGGGATCACTACAATTTTTAAGATTGGAGGTGTGCAAGCTATTGCTGCTATGGCTTATGGAACTGATACGGTTCCACAAGTTTATAAAATATTCGGGCCCGGAAATCAATATGTAACATGCGCCAAACAACTAATTCAACAAGCAGGTATTGCAATTGATATGCCTGCAGGGCCATCTGAAGTATGCGTATTTGCAGACGATTCTGCTAATCCAATTTTTGTTGCAGCTGATTTATTAAGTCAAGCTGAACATGGCGTTGATAGTCAAGTTTTATTGGTTAGTACTAGTAAAACATTTGTTGAATTGGTAATAGCATCTGTTGAAAGCCAAATAGCTTTATTATCTAGAAAAAATATTGCATTAAAAGCATTAGCAAATAGTAAGTCAATTATTGTTGAAACTATTGATGATGGAATTGATATTGTAAACGAATATGCTGCCGAGCATTTGATAATTGTTTGTGATAATGATGAAGCGATAAGTGAAAAAATTATTAATGCTGGATCTATATTTTTAGGTAATTATTCACCAGAATCGGTTGGTGACTATGCAAGTGGTACCAATCATACACTTCCAACCAATGGATATGCTAAAGCCTATAGTGGAGTAAGTATTGATAGTTTTGTAAAGAAAATTACTTTTCAAAAATTATCGAAAGAAGGATTGAAAAATATTGGATCTGCTGTTGAATTAATGGCGTCGGCTGAAGGATTAGAAGCGCATGCGGCTGCAGTAAGAATTAGGAGTTAAGAATTAAGAATTAAGAATTCGAGTCAGTTGTCACCCTGAGCTTGTCGAAGGGTTTTATTATTAATTTGTAAATAGACATATGAGTTTTGATTTAAATAAAATTATACGATCAAATATTAAGCAATTAGTTGCTTATTCATCTGCACGTGATGAATTTAGTGGTGAGGCAAAAGTATTTTTGGATGCGAATGAAAATAGTTTGGGCTCTCCTTTAATGAAATGGTACAATCGTTATCCAGATCCACATCAGTTTGCTGTTAAACAGAAAATCTCCACTATTAAAGCAATTGCTGCCGAACATATTTTTTTAGGTAATGGTAGTGATGAATGTATTGATTTGTTGTTCCGAAGTTTTTGCGAACCTGGTAAGGATAATGTAATTATTTGTCCGCCTACTTATGGAATGTATGAAGTGAGTGCTAATATCAATGATATTCAATTAAAGAAAATTCCATTGTTGGATGATTTTCAACTCGATTTAATTCATTTAGAAGATCAAATAGATACTAATACCAAAATCGTTTGGATCTGTTCTCCCAATAATCCAACTGGCAATTCAATCAATAGGGTTGATATTGAGACAGTGCTGAATAATTTTAATGGTATTGTTGTTATTGATGAAGCTTATATCAATTTTGCGAAGCAAAAATCGTTTATACAAGAATTAGCAGATTACCCTAATTTGATAGTTTTACAAACATTTAGTAAAGCTTGGGGATTAGCGGGGTTGAGACTAGGCATGGCTTTTGCTTCTCAATCAATAATTGAGGTATTAAATAAAGTAAAACCACCTTATAATATCAATCAAGCTACACAAGAATTGGCGTTGAAAGCCTTGGAAGAAGTAGGGCAGGTGAATGATATGATCAAGTTATTGGTAGATATGCGAGATGCATTGGCTGAAGTTTTTAAATTAATGCCAACTGTAGAAAAAGTATATCCTACCGATGCTAATTTTATTTTGGTAAAAATAAATAATGCAAGGAAAGTATATGAATTTTTACTCAAAAAAGGGATAGTGGTGAGGGATAGAAGTCAAGTAAAGCTTTGTAACGATTGTTTACGCATTACAGTTGGGACTGAGTTGGAGAATACGATATTAGTAGATGCTATGCAAGATTGGTATCAATTGAAACCTTAATTTTACGCAATAAATAAACAAATACATATGAAATTCACTTTCTTTTTAATTGCTTCATTCGTAACACTGAGTGCTTGTGTTGCTCAGCCAGTTGGAGTAACAATTAAAACTCCACAAGGCTTTGCTACAACTTCTGTTGCTTCAAATATGGGTAGAGTTAGGCATATTGTTGCTAATAGTAATGGCGACTTATTTTTAAAACTCGAACGTTTGAACAAGGGAAGAGGTATTATTCGTTTGCGTGATACTAATAATGATGGTATAATAGATGATTCATTGTATTTTGGAAATTATATAGGTACTGGAATAGCTATTAAAAATGGTTATTTATATGCTTCTTCTAATTCTGAAGTATTTCGTTATAAATTAACAAATAGCAAAGAAGGTGTTGATACTGGTAACGCTGAAAAAATTATTACTGGGTTGGTAGACAAAGGTCAGCACAATTCTAAGTCAATAACTTTAGACAATGCAGGGAATATCTATGTTAACATTGGCGCTCCTTCTAATGTTTGTCAAGAACAAGATCGTCAACAAGGTTCTAAAGGAAAAATGCCTTGTCCTATTTTAGAAACAGCTGGAGGTATATGGCAGTTTAAAGCAGATCAATTAAATCAATCTTACAAAGAAGGTATTCGTTACGCAACAGGAATTAGAAATTGTGTTGGTTTAGATTGGAATACAGAAGTAAATGAATTGTTCATTACAGTGCATGGAAGAGATATGTTATTCCAACATTATCCATCATTGTATGATCAAAAGCAAGGTGCAGAATTGCCTTCTGAAACTTTTTATATGGTAAAAAAAGGTGATGATTGTGGATGGCCTTATATTCATTGGGATCATTTGCAAAATAAGAAAATTTTAAACCCAGAATATGGTGGTGATGGTAAAATGACAGGTGCTGAAAAAGCAATTAGTCCATTGGTTGGTTTCCCTGGTCATATGGCTCCAAATGCTTTACTAATGTATACTGGCAATCAGTTTCCAGCTAAATATAAGAATGGTGCATTTATTGCTTTTCATGGTAGTTGGAATAGAGCACCAGAGCCACAAGAAGGGTTTTATATTGTATTTGTTCCTATGAAAAATGGTAAACCTACAGGTAAATGGGAAGTTTTTGCTGATGGATTCTCTGGTATGCAATCTGTTACTAATTTAAATTCAGCAAAATATCGTCCTTGTGGTTTAGCTCAAGCACCTGATGGCTCTTTGTATGTTTCGGAAGACAATAAAGGGAATGTTTGGAAAATTAGTTATAACAAATAATCATATAATTGATGAAAAAAATATTCATTAGCGGAATTCTAATTGTTGGAATTGGTTTTATACTTCAATCACAATCTGGTGCAACTGCTAGTAAAGCAAAGGGTAAAGAAGTGTACAATAAATATTGCCTGGCTTGTCATCAATCGGATGGTGGTGGAGTGCCAAGAATGAATCCGCCTTTAATTGGAACAGAGTATGTAAATGGCAATAAGCAAAGAGTAATTGGTATAGTTTTAACAGGATTGAATACTCCACTTGAAATTAATGGGGAGACTTATGAAAATCCAATGGCTTCACATGCATTTTTAAAGGATCAGCAAATAGCAGATGTATTAACTTATGTTAGAAGTTCTTTCGGGAATAAATCAACTGCTGTAACAGCTGCAGAAGTAAAAGCAGTTAGAGCAAAAAGGAAGAAATGAAAAAAGTTTTATTTATAGATAGGGATGGAGTTGTTTTACAAGAACCTCCTAGTGATTTTCAAATTGATGCAATCGAAAAAACCAGTTTTGTTTCTGGCGCTATCTCTGCTTTATCAATGATTGCAGCTGATTTTGATTTTTATAAAGTAATGGTAACTAATCAAGATGGATTAGGAACAGCTAGTTATCCCGAAAATACATTTCATCCATATCAAGATTTAATGGTTCGCACTTTGGCAGGGGAGTGTTTTGTTTTTGACGAAATAATTATCGACAAAACATTTGCGGCAGATAATCAACCAACAAGAAAACCAGGTATAGAATTGGTGAAGCATTTTATTGATAATGACCAATTTGATATGGAGAACTCATTTGTTATAGGGGATCGATGGAGTGATATTCAATTGGCTAAAAATTTAGGTTGTAAAGCTATTTATTTAAAATCCGCTTTACATGAGCTAACAAGTGAGCAGGAGTTAGCTTATGCTTCAACGATTATTTTGGAAACAACAAACTGGAAAGAAATTTATACTTTTTTAAAATTGGGTTTGCGTAAAGTTGCTCATATTAGAAATACCAACGAAACTAAAATTAGTATTGAGTTGAATTTAGATGGTTCTGGGAAAGCCAATATTAATACAGGCTTAGGCTTTTTCGATCATATGTTAGAGCAGATTGCTCGGCACGGCAAAATGGATCTGACGATTGAAACAAAGGGCGATTTACATATTGATGAACACCATACTATAGAAGATACTGGTATTGCTTTAGGTGAAGCGTTTGCATTGGCATTGGCCGATAAGCGAGGGATGGAGAGATACGGATTTGCATTACCAATGGATGAAGCTGAAGCTAAAGTGCTAATTGATTTTGGAGGAAGAAATTGGTTGGTATGGAGTGCCAATTTTAAGCGCGAAAAAGTAGGAGAGATGCCTACTGAAATGTTTTTCCATTTTTTTAAATCATTCAGCGATGGCGCTAAAGCCAATATCAATATAGAATGTAAGGGTGAGAATGAACACCATAAAATAGAAGCTATTTTTAAAGCTTTTGCTAAAGCTATTAGAATGGCAGTAAAGCGAGATCCTTTATCTAATCAATTACCCTCAACTAAAGGAGTATTATAAACTATTTTGTCTCCTCCAAGTGTCGGTTCTTCCTAAGATTGAAATTCCAACATAACCTCTTACTTCAATTGTATTATTGTCTATCATGGTTATTTTACAGCTATAATCATTACCAGTATTTGGGTCATAAATATTCCCCTCTTTCCATAAATTTTGCTTAACAAACTTAAAATTCCTCAAATTTACTAAGCCTAATATTGGCCTTGTTTGTAATTGTTTATTATCGTTCTTTACATCTAATTTTGGTTTTCCAGTTATTGGGTCGTTAGGCTCTTTCATATTAGAAATCTTTCCAAAATATTTATCACCCTCTTTGTAAATATGAATAATCCCTTTACCTTCTCCTGTTTTCCAATAGCCTACAATGGCATCGGGATTATTAGCTAAACTTACTTTGCTAACACTTAGGAATAACAATAAAAAAGAAAAGAAAATAGGAATCGATTTTGGCATAAACTAAATTTTACCAAAAATCGGAGAAAAAGCTGTTATAAAATTGTCAATATTCAATTTAATTTTATTCAATTAGGATATTTACTGTTAATTTTTTTTGTAATTCCCATGCAAACCCTCATCTTTGCACAGTTATGATAATGATAAACAAATATTGGTGGTGGCATTCAGATTCCAAACGGGGACTGTAATGGCATAGCCAATACTGATTGAATATTTTCAAAGCCCCGGAAAAACCGGGGTTTTTTTATTTAATGAATGAATTGAAAAGTAGCAATGAAAAAAATAACAATTAATACCTTAAGCAAAAGAATGTTGGGAGATATATATACTCCAGTTGGCATTTATTTACGTTTAAGAGATCGGTTTAGAGATACCATACTTTTAGAAAGTACAGATCATCATTCTTCCGAAAATAGCTATTCTTTTATATGTATAAATGCAATAGCGGGTATTGAGATTAGTTCTGCAAAAAATGTTGAGTTTAAACTCCCTGGAGATCAACCAGAAAAAATTAATATCAATGCAGACAATAATGTACCCAATTTAGTTTGGGATTTTATGCAAAAATTTGAAGTGAAAGATAATAGCGATAAATCAATTCAATTTGCTCAAGGACTTTATGGGTATACAAGTTTTGATGCAGTGCAGTTTTTTGATAGAGTAACACTTACTCAAAAAGAACCTTTATCAATTCCATTAATGCGCTACAGGTTATATCAGTATGTAATTTCTTTTAATCATTTTAAAGATGAACTTATTCTTTGTGAAAACAAAATCGATGGAATTGAAAGTGATTTGTTAACAGTAGAATCATTAATAAAAAGTAAAGATGTTCCTGAGTTTCCTTTTAAGTTAATAGGAGATGAGCGTTCTAATATGAGTAATGATCATTTTTTAGAAATGGTGAATCAAGGTATAAAAAGCTGTATGCGAGGTGATGTTTTTCAAATTGTATTAAGTCGCCGTTTTGAACAAAATTTTAGTGGGGATGAGTTTAATGTTTACAGAGCTTTAAGGAGTATTAACCCTTCTCCATATTTATTTTTCTTTGATTATGGCGATTATAAATTAATGGGTTCATCGCCTGAAGCTCAATTGATTATAGAAAATGGCAAAGCAATTGTACACCCTATTGCAGGTACTTTTAAAAGAACAGGTGACGATGCATTAGATCAAATTGCTGCTGATCGATTAATAAATGATGTAAAGGAAAATGCCGAACATGTTATGTTGGTTGATTTAGCACGTAATGATTTAAGCAGGGTTTGCACCAACGTAGAAGTAAGTAAGTTTAAACAAGTTCAATATTATAGTCACGTTATACATTTAGTAAGCGAAGTATCTGGCAATGTTTTACCAGATCAAAATCCTTTTGAGTTATTAGCAAAAACATTTCCGGCTGGTACATTAAGTGGGGCACCCAAAATTAAAGCCTTAGCTATTATCGATTCGTTAGAACCTACCAATAGAAGTTATTATGGAGGTGGTATTGGGTTTATTGGATTTAATGGCAGTTGTAACCATGCAATTATGATTCGAACATTATTATGTAAAAATAATACACTAATATATCAGGCCGGTGCAGGAATTGTTGCTGCAAGTGTTCCGGAGAGCGAATTGCAGGAAGTTAATAATAAATTAAATGCATTAAAGACAGCTGCTAAGGAAGCGGAAAGTATATGAATTAAGAATGATGAATTAGGAATTATGAATTAAGAGTGATGAATTATTACTTATTAGTTGTTTTAAAATGATGTAAATGCAAAAAATATTGGTTTTTGATAATTACGATTCTTTCACCTATAACTTGGTGCATTTGGTGGCAAAAATTACAAATGTTTCTGTAGATGTTTTTAGAAACGATGAAATTGCATTAGAGAAAGTAGCTGACTATGATAAAATTATTTTATCTCCCGGTCCAGGTATTCCTTCAGAAGCTGGAATGTTACTTGATTTAATAAAAGCTTATGCACCATCTAAAAGCATTTTGGGAGTTTGTTTAGGACATCAAGCTATAGGAGAATCTTTTGGAGGAACGCTAGAAAATTTATCTACCGTTTTTCATGGTGTTGCTACTCCAATTACTATTGATAAAGATATTCTTGGAACACGATATTCATTATTTGATTTACTACCTAAAGAAATTATTGTTGGCAGATACCATAGTTGGGTTGTGAGTGAACAAAATTTTCCGGATTGCCTAGAAATTACTGCTCGTGATAGCACTGGCTTGATAATGGGATTACAACATAAACAATATGATGTTCAAGGAGTTCAGTTCCATCCCGAAAGTGTACTTACTCCAGACGGAGAAATTATCATTAAAAATTGGTTGAAAAAATGAAAAAGATTTTACAATACTTATTTGAACACAAAACTTTGTCGCGTCAAAATGCCAAAGAAATTTTGTTAAGCATATCAAATGGACAATACAACGATGCAGAGATAACTGCTTTTATTACAGTGTATTTAATGCGAAGTATTACCATTGAAGAATTACAAGGGTTTAGAGATGCTTTACTTGAACTTTCAGTTAAAGTAAAACTCACAGGTGGAAAAATTATGGACATAGTTGGCACTGGTGGCGATGGCAAAAACTCTTTCAATATTTCTACATTGGCTTGTTTTATTGTAGCTGGCGTTGGGCAAAAAGTAGCTAAACATGGTAATTATGGCGCATCTACTATAAGTGGTGCATCTAATGTTATGGAACAATTAGGGTATCGGTTTAAAAATGATAATGCAGCTTTACAAAAAGAATTGGATATAGCTAATATATGTTTTTTACATGCGCCTTTGTTTCACCCTGCATTAAAAGTAGTTGGACCAATAAGGAAAAATTTAGGCGTTCGAACATTCTTTAATATGCTTGGGCCAATGGTAAATCCGGCCTCTCCAGACTTCCAATTAGTTGGTGTTTATAATTTAGAAATGGCACGCATCTACAATTATTTATTGCAACAAACTGGTAAACCATTTACCATCATTCATAGCTTAGATGGTTATGATGAAATCTCCTTAACAAGTGATACTAAAGTGATTACTAACAAAGGAGAAAGTATAATGACGCCCGAGCAATTAGGTAAAAGAATGGTACAGCCTAATGACATTTATGGTGGTAATACAGTGGAAGAATCTGCTAAGATATTCGCTACAATTCTTAAAGGAGATGGAACATGGAGCCAAAACGCAGTTGTACTAGCTAATGCAGCTATGGCATTGAATTGTACTGGCAATTACGCAAATTATGAATTGGCTTATAGTGCGGCGGTAGATAGTTTAGAAAGCGGAAAAGCTTATGAAGGATTAACAAAATTAATTGAATTGCAGTAGGTATTTTAATTAGAAATTAGTATGAATATTTTAGATAAAATTATTGCTCATAAAAAAGTTGAGGTAGCGGCCCGTAAAATGGAAACCAGTATTGCTTCATTAGAAAAAGAATATTTTTTTAATAAAGCAACACTTTCTTTAAGGGATTTTTTATTAGATCCTTCCAAAACAGGCATTATTAGCGAGTTTAAACGAAAATCGCCAAGCAAAGGAGTTATTAATGACCATTCTTCAGTAGAAGAAGTAACAAAAGCCTACGCTCATAACGGAGCATCTGGTTTGTCGATTTTAACGGATACAGAATTTTTTGGAGGAAAACTTGCCGATTTAACATTAGCAACCATTAATGAAGTGCCAATTTTACGAAAAGACTTTATGATAGATGAGTTTCAAATTATTGAAGCAAAAGCATACGGTGCTGAAGTAATTTTATTGATTGCAGCATGTTTAAGTCCTCAAGAGGTTAAGCAAATGGCTATTCTAGCTAAAAGTATTGGTTTAGAAGTATTGCTTGAAATTCATAATCAACAAG
>JBKJQV010000084.1:0-4759 GCA_046593815.1 Sediminibacterium sp.
CTTTTAGAAGAAGGGTTAGTCTACTTTATGGAGATAGCACAGTAACAAATACTACTGTAGGAATTTTTGGGCAACGATTGGGAAAATATATTTTTCAAAACTCTGCACCTTATCCTGTAATGACTTATCACGAATTACAATTTATAAAAGCGGAAGCCGCATTAAGAAAAGGTAATACAGGATTAGCATTATCTGCCTATCAGGATGGAATAAATAGCCATATGAATTTTGTTAATTTTTATGCTAGTACTGCTACAGGTGTAGCTGCAATTACACCAGCTCAAATAGCTCTATTTCAATCTACGCCAGCATATGTTAAAGTAGCTTCATTATTAACACTTTCTGATATTATGCTTCAAAAATATATTGGCGATTTTGGTTGGAATTATACAGAAAGTTGGGCTGATATGCGTAGGTATCATTATTTTGATGTTGAAACTACAAATGGATTGCAAGTTTATAAAACTTATGTTATCCCTTTTTATTCAACTAATAATCAAGGACCAAAACCAGCATATCGTTTTGCCCCAACTAATTTCTCTGAGTTCGACTGGAATTTTGAAGAAATTCGAAAATTGGGTGCATTGAATATCGATTACCATACTTATGAAATGTGGTTTTCAAAACCATAATAATTTATAAACTAACTATATGAGAAAATATACTTCGATAATAATTTTTACACTTGCTTCAATATCTAACTTTTCATGTGAAAAAGCAGGGTTAAGATTAACAGAATACAGCTTGCCAACTAATAAGGCATTTCTTAGAATTGCTTTATTATCGCCAAACACACCTAACGTAATGATCAAGTCGAACGACGTAAAAATAAATGGTGCTTTTACAGCTGGTTTTACCGGTATATTCCCATCAACATTTACTTTTCCTGATTATAGCGCTGTTGATCCTGGAGCTACTATTAAACTATCACTTCCTAACACAGGTACACAAAATGATTCTGTTGTATTATTTACAAGCAAGATCGGATTGGAAGCAGGAAAATATTATTCATTATCACTAACAGATACAGGAGTTAATAGAACGGCTTTTTCAATTGAAGATAAATTTATACCTCAGGTTGATAGTTTTACTAACGTTCGCTTAATAAATGGAACAGTTGGAGCTACGCTTAATTTTATTAGGGTTGACTCTAATAGTGCTACAGATTTTGTGAGAGATACCATTGCAAGAAATGTTGCATATAAAAATACTTCAGGTTTTATAGCAGTAAGAACTTTTACGACTAGGGCATTTATTCGTTTGCGCGTTTCAACTACTAATGGAATTGCTTTAGTAGGTACTGCTATTCCACCTCAAACACTAGCAACAGGTAGTAGAAGAAGTATTACTGTATATTCATCTGGATTTATTGATGGTTTGACCGGTCAATTAATTCCTCAACTTTTCAACTCTACTGTTACTAATCAATAAACATTTTGTATGTTAAAACATAAAAGTATTTTCAAACTAATTTTAGGCATAGGAATTTTGTTATCCGCTTCTTGCAAAAAAGATGAAGTAGTTGTAGAACTCCCATCTTTTGATGATGTTGTAAAACAACAATCATTAAATATGTTTAATACAGCGGTAGAAAAAGCAAATCTTCAGGATTTTAAAAAAGGAGGTGGACCATTTACTTGGATCGCGCCTACTGATGCTGCATTTATTGCTGCAGGATTAACTACAGATTCATTAAATAAAATCTCTCCAAGTGCTTTGAGTTATTTAATGATTTATCATCTTGTAAATGCTAGATATGTTGGTACAGATATGATTGCTACTAACAGTACAAGCAGAACAACTCAACTAGGTACAGCCATATATAGTGGACTATACAAAGACAAGTTTTATGTAAATGGTGGAAGAATAGCAATTTCTGATATTTTTATTAAAAACGGCGTTATACATGTATCAGATGCTTTCTTAACTCCACCTCAACTAAGAGGTAATATTGGGGCAATATTAAATTCTACTGGAAGGCATACATTGTTTATAGCAGCGTTAACAAGAGCTGGTTTATTTGCACAGTTTTCTACCTCTACTGTTTTCACTGTTTTAGCACCTACAGATGCAGCTATGACTGCAGCTGGTTATACTTTAGCAAATATTGCAACTACATCAACAACTGTTTTAGCTGATTTTTGTAGGTATCAATATTTTAATAATGTTCGATTATTTACAAATGATTTAGCGTCTACAACTACATTTGCTACTGCTTTGGGCTCAAACAGATATGTTGTAACTAGTTCGGATGGTACAAAGGTAAAAGGAGTATCAAACGCAACATCATTAAATATTACTGTCTTCAATCGTTTAGGAACAAATGGAGTTGTACATGAAATTGATGGTGTATTAAGACCTTAATAATTATAGTTTTATTTAACAAAAAAGCCCGCAATCATGTGGGCTTTTTTGTTAAATTTAAATATCCTTTTTTTTATACAATATCATTGTCCAATGAGCAAACTCCTTAAGTTTTATAGTTTAGTAATTACTTTGCTTTTACTTGTACAAACAGTGAGTGCTCAAAGTGCTGGAGAGAAAATTATAGATGCAGTTGAGCATTGGCAGTCTACTTATCCACAAGAAAAAATATTTATTCAAACAGATAAAAAACAATTAGTTGCAGGTGATGATCTGTGGTTTAAAATATGGTGTACTTATGATGGGAAACCTACTTTTTTAAGCAGAATAGTATATGTTGATGTTGTAGACCAACTTGGCAATGTTGTACAGAAAAAAATGTTTAAAATTGATAGTGAAGGCGGAGCAAAAGGAATGATAAATTTTGATAAAAAAACCGCAAGCGGAAATTACCGGATTAATGCTTACACTTTATGGATGCTTAATTTCCCTGATTTTATTGCTAAAGAACAATTATACCTATATGGAACGGACTATGTACAGAAAAAACCAAATTCTTTCAATACTAAAACACCTCCAATAAAAATGTTTTTTTTTCCTGAAGGAGGCGATTTTATAAATGGGATTAAAAACAAAATAGCATTCAAAATAATTGATCAGTTCGGAATGCCAATTAATTTAAACGGCGATATTGTAGACGATAATAACAATTCAATAGTTACTTTTTCTGCAGAGCATAATGGTATGGGTTACTTTGAAATAGATCCTGTTGCAAATGTTAAGTATAAAGCAAATATTAAAAATTCTCAAGGAGCTACATTATCATTTAATTTGCCTCTATCAAAAAAAGAAGGAATTGGTTTAAGTATTCAAAATACAAAGAATAGGTTATTTATTATATTGAATAGAGCTGATGTAAATAAAGAAAAATACAACAAAGCTTTACTAGTAGCACATATGAATGGCAAATTGGTCTATGCTGGTGATTTTAATTTTGATGAAGGAAAAACTGCAGCATCAATAATAAAAAAGAATTTACCTGCTGGAATTATACACCTCACTTTATTCGATTCGCTTGCAAACCCTTTGGCAGAAAGACTTGCCTTTATTGAGAATTATTCAATAACTCAGCCAAAAGTAAATATTGATTTAAATAATGTAAACAAACGTGGAAAGAATCAGTTTAGTTTTTCACTTGATAGTACAGTTAATGAAAATATATCTGTTTTAGTTACGAGCAATATTACAAACGATGATCAAAAAGTTGAAAGCAATATTATATCCTCAATTTTACTTACATCAGATATTAAAGGAACAGTTACAAACAGTGGTTATTATTTTGAAGACAAGTCGGACAAAACATTAAAACATTTAGATTTATTAATGATGGTGCATGGATGGAGAAGATTTTTATGGAATGATGTTATTGCTAAAAAGGAACCTTTGCTTAAATATCCTATAGAATCTTTCATTTCCATTAAGGGAAAAGCAACAAAGCCAGGTAGCAAGGAAGTTATTAAAAGCGGAAAAGTTTCATTAATAATAAAAGGAGAAGACAGTACTAAAATTATTTCGGATGCATTTTTAACAGATAAAGGAGAATTTATTCTGGACTCAGTTAATTTTAAGAAAAAAGCAACTGTTTTTTATGAAGCTTTAAATAATAAAAGAGAAAAATTACCGGTTGATGTTGCTATTTATCCATCATATATAGATTCATTAAAGAACTCAAAATTTGTTTCAGATCAAAACTTGGATACTGCAGATATAAGCAACAGAAAAAATGCTTTTACTCAAAATATGTATAGTAGAATTAGTTTAATTGATACAATAAGTTTTGGTACAACTACATTGGCAGAAGTGACTGTTAAAACAAAAAAGACTTCAAAAATAGATTCTTTACAAAAAGCATATGTATCTAGCATTTTCGAAGCTAGTGATTATACGATAGATTTTGCAGATGCTGGAAATATGACCAATATATGGCAATACTTGAGAATGCAAATCTCCGGATTTGAAGTTGATGCTTTTGGTGGGGGTGGAGAAAGTGCTAGATTTACTCGTAATGATGGAATAAGAGGATTAAGTGATGAAACGGATAATGCAGGGATTAAGTTTATGCTAAATGAAGTAGAAGTTCCTGCTTTATCTATTGATTTTCTTTCTCCTAGTGATATAGCACTTGTAAAAGTTTATAAAGGCAATTTGGCTTTTGCTTGGGGTGCTAACCAAGGCATGATTGCAGTATATACTAAAAAAGGAGTGGATATTAAAGCTTCACCTTTTGATAAAGTATATAGCAAAATTGAAATTCTTGGGTTTGAAGGCGAAAGAGAGTTTTATAATACTGACTATGAGAAGTATACTGAATTAAATAAGAATCTAGTTGATAGAC
>JBKJQV010000203.1:0-5946 GCA_046593815.1 Sediminibacterium sp.
CACTGATTAATTGTTCCGACTTACTTCCCAACAAATAAGCCAATTCGGTAAAAGGCCTAGTTGTTTGATAAAATTTAGTGTTTTCTAATGTAAATTTATACATATCATATTGATGAAACCCAGCATCAAAACCAGCTTTCATTAATGGATTAAATAGAAAAGACTGTGCTGCTGTACCATAATTTCCTAAATGATGGTAATAATATGGTTGAGGAAACCTTGTTGTAAAATCATTTAGAGAAGAATCGATGGTTCTATTTCTTGTAGAATCGAAATAACGATAAAAAATAGTTATAGAATCGGCAAAGCGATCGCGTTTTTGTAAAGAGTCTTTTTTTGATGATGCACCGGATGATTGACCTCTTGATGATCTGTTTTGAAAATTGTTCAAATCCTGAATGGACTGCCCCTTAGCTGCAAACCCAATGCTTACAAGCCAAAAAAAGAAACCAATATATTTAAGACAATTACTGCCTTTCATCATCCAATACTTTTATGATACAACTTTAACAAGCTCACTAATCAACAAAGTTAATTTAGGCTCAGCATCTTTAGCTGCTTGTAATACTTCTTCATGAGTAATAATATTATCTTCATCTCTAATTCCTAAATCAGTAATTACACTAATAGCAAAAACCTTCATTCCACAATGAACTGCAACAATGGTTTCTTGTACTGTGCTCATTCCTACTGCGTCCCCCCCCAATGCAGCTATCATTTTATACTCTGCCCTAGTTTCAAAAGTTGGACCAGTTACTCCAGTATAAACTCCTTCCTTTAATATGATATTATTTAAAGTTGCAATTGATTTTGCTTTTTCAATTAATAATTTGCAGTATGGTTCACTCATATCAGGAAAGCGTGTACCTAGAGATGATTCATTTTTTCCTAATAAAGGGTTGGTAACAAACATGCTTATATGATCATTAATAATCATAAGGTCTCCCACTTTAAAAGTACTGTTCACTCCACCAGCAGCATTTGAAAGTAATAAAGTTTTTACACCTAACATATGCATTAGTCTAACTGGGTAAGCAACTTGTTGTGCGGAATAGCCTTCATAAAAATGGAATCTACCAGACATTACCCAAACTTTACATCCATTGAGTTCGCCCAAGATCAAATTCCCAGTATGCCCTTCAACTGTGCTAATAGGGAAATGGGGAATATCTGCATAAGGAATAGCTATTTCTGTTTTAATTACATTGGCTAAATTTCCCAATCCACTTCCTAAAATAATTCCAACATTTGCTTCTGCTTTAGTCTTGTTTTGAATAAATGACTTTGTTTCAGCAAGTTGTGTTAATAAAATCGACATGAATACTATTTATCTTCAAATATAAATTAATAAAAAATAAGGCCATCAACTTGAAGCTGATGGCCTTAGGTAAGGTATAAAAGTTGAATTTAACTTAAACGTTTAACGTTAACTGCGTTCAATCCTTTGCGTCCTTCTTGTACATCAAAAACTACTTTATCGTTTGCCTCGATTTGATCGATCAAACCATTTGCATGTACAAAAGTTTCTTTGTTGGAATCATCATGCTTAATAAATCCAAAACCTTTTTCTTCGTTAAAGAACTTTACAGTTCCTTGAATTTGTGTGTCCATTGTAAAATTATAAATATTAATAAAGTGCAAAAGTACTAATTTATGACTCAGCCACCTAATTTAACTGGTTATAAAGCAGTTATATAATTATATTACCGTTAAAAAAGACAATTTTGGACCTAATAATCAATCAATTACCTTCATTTTTTACAATTGTTAATGTTAATACATGTTTGGGATTTCCTATTTAGATATTTCTGGCTCAATGGGTTTAATGGCTTGTGGAGCGCTTACAATTAATAGTATTCTTGGAATGTTTTTAGGCACTCTTTTCAAAAACACTATCTTTTGGAAACAATTACCGGTTTTTATAAAAAAATATCCGATTATCGATTTACATAAGTTTACTGCATATACATCCATCACTTTTGTTAGTCTTCATCTTGTTTTTTTATTGCTTCACCAAGAAAGCAAGTTCACTCTTATACATCTAATTAACCCGCTTAACGCACCAAAACAACCAATAATTGTATTACTAGGCGTTGTAAGTTTTTATTCATTAATCATAATTTTAATTACCTCACAAAAATTAATTAGAAAGCAATTAAGTTATAGAGTTTGGAAAAATATCCACCTGATTGCTTATTCAACTTCCTTTTTATTTTTAATACATGGTATATTAATGGATCCATTATTAAAAGATCGCTCTTCAGATTGGTTGGATGCAGAAAAATTCTTTGCAGAAGCATGCGCACTGATCTTTGTTGTAGCCTTTTTTATCAGAATACGCTACCACTTAAAATACAAAAAGAGAAATATAATCTAGAACCCGCTTCTATTGTTATAACTATTGAGGACAGTATAACCTATTAGTTCATCATGCCTTCCGCCCAAAGATCTGTAATAAAAAAATATTGTATAATCATTTTCAGTTTCCCAGTAGTTTCCTTCTGTAAACCAATTTTCAGATTTGGCATATTTACTTCGTGCATCCTTTGTTAAATAGGCATAACTGTAATATCCTTGTTTTAATAATAATTGCTTGGTATACATACCAAGTATAGCATCATATTTCATTAGTGATGTATCACCAATCTGATTACCTGTTAACTCCCCTATTAAATATACATTTGTACCATTTAATATCTGCCCTTTATCAGGTATAAAACTAAAACTTACTTTTGCATAATCGCTTTGCCACCATGGGTTTAAAGACTCAGTATTCATAATATTGTAAAAACCGTTTTGATCTCTAAAATACAAATACTGCAAATTATTTCTAGCTCTATCTGGTCTAACATTCACTTCCATTGGCTTTAAAGATCTATCAATATTTTCTATGCGGTCGCTTTGAAATCTAAAACTTTGCATATCAAGCCATCTATATTCTTTACCAGCCGGAAAAACACAATCTTGCTCTGCATTAAACTCAAGATTACTTCCTCTAATAAAAGTTGGTGAAATATTAGTTGATGCATTGTCCCATCTTCCATTTTGAAGTATTACTGCTTTATATTGTTGTGGGCTAATCATATTTATTTTGGGAACATTAACTAGCAGATTAATTTTTTGATGTGTTTTCATCATTTGAAAATCAAATGGTTGAACAAAACGTGCGCCAATAATAGCTTGCTGATCTACAACATAAAATCTTTTTGTAAACAGCAATTGAGAAGTATCACCATCTTGAAATACTTTGAGCAAATAATTACCGCTTCTTGAAGGAATAGCATTTCGCTCTGGAAGAATTGCTTGATAATGTACATATTGCTGCTGAGCGATAGATGAAACCCGATATATGCCAAGCCGATTCTGCTGAAACCCTTTAATGTAATCAAATGCACTCCATTCTGTTTCGGACCAATCGGAATTGCATAATTGATAAGTATAGAAATAATTTTTAGGATAAGTGTCTAAATCATCAAAGTGAAGCTCCATTTGTTCTAATGCATTTAGTTCGATTACTGGCAAAGCACTTTGATTGTTTCGAGGGAAAAGTTTAACGGTTTTAATTGAACCTCGATAAACCTTGTCTGGCAAACGCTGAGCAATAAGTAAAAAACTACTAAATATGGTTATTAAAAAAGAAAGGAATAATTTCATATAATACTTGATAGTAAAATTAGTAAAAAACCAACCATTTGAACGTATCATTTTTTATTGCTAAACGTCTTGCATTTAGTAAACAACAGTCATTTTCGCGTTTTATTATCCGATTATCGGTAAGCGCTACTGCAGTTGGTGTTGCTGCGATGATTATTACTTTATGTTTTGTTAACGGATTTCAACAAACCGTATCTGAAAAGGTATTTAGTTTTTGGGGGCATATTCGAGTACAGCAATACGAACCAGACAAGTCGATGGTTGCGGAAGAAGTGCCTATTATCAAAAATAATTCAGTATTAACAACTATTAAAAAAACTGAAGGAGTTACAATAGTTCAATCTTTTGCTACTAAATCTGCTGTAATTGAAAAAAATAAAAATATAGAAGGCATCCTTTTAAAAGGAATAGAAGCCGATTACGACTCATCAACGCTTAAACCATATCTTAAAGAAGGGAGATGGCTAAAATACACGGACAGTAATTATAGCAAAGAAATTATTTTATCAAAACAGCTTGCCAATTCTTTATTTATTAAAGTAAATGATACAATTAATATCTATTTTATTAGTGGAGAAGATGGATCGAGAACCTATAGAAAATTAAAAGTAGTAGGTATTTATAAAACAGGTATAGAAGAATACGATAAATTATTTGCTATTGGTGACTTAAAGCTTATTCAAAAAATAAACAATTGGAATAGCAATCAAATAGGTGGATATGAAATTTTTACCAATAATTATCATAACTCCGATTCACTCAATACGCAATTACTTAATGCCTTACCAACAGAATGGATGAGCAGGACAATTCAATCGATATACCCTAACATATTTGATTGGTTGAGTATACAAGATGTGAATAGAAATGTTGTATTTATTATAATGGCCATTGTAGCAGTTATAAATTTAATTACTTGTTTACTGATTTTAATATTAGAGCGCACAAAAATGATTGGTGTTTTACAAACAATTGGCGCTAGCAATAAGATGATTATCGGTATTTTTTTATACTATGCAGCTGTTATTGCAGCAATTGGTATATCGGTAGGATTTTTGGTTGGAACAGGAATTTGTTTACTACAAAAGTATACTGGTTTTATTTCGTTAGATGAAGCATCTTATTATGTTGCTAAGGCACCGATAGTAATTATTTGGTGGCAAATAGGAGCAGTTTGTGCTTCAACTTTTACAGTTTGTTTTATTGTGTTGATTATTCCTGCTTTGATAGTGAAAAAGATTAAGCCAATTACAGCTTTACAATTTAGGTAATTATTTTTTAGTGAGATACGATAAAAGAATACCTGCTGCAACACTAGCATTTAATGATTCCGCACCTCCAATTCTTGGGATACTAATGGGGTTATCAATTAATTTTATAATGCTGGGATGAATTCCTTTAGATTCATTACCAATAAGTAAAATACCTCCAGTTGGAATGTTAGTATTAAAAACAGATTTGCCCTCTAATAGTGCTCCAAAAATTGGCAAATCAGTTGAAGCTAAGAAATCGTGCAAGTTTACGTAATGAACGTTTACTCTAGCAATACTCCCCATTGTGCTTTGCACTACTTTATTATTAAAACAGTCTACTGAGTTATTACTTGAAACAATGTTGTTAACGCCAAACCAATCTGCAATTCTTATTAAAGTGCCCATATTACCTGGATCTTGTATATCATCTAAAGCTAGCACCCAATTATTTTTTGCAATTTTAAATGTAGGCAGTAGAGGCTCTTCTACCAATGCTAATACTTTATTAGGGGTTTGCAAGTTGCTTATTTTTTCAAGCTCATCGTTTGTAACCCTTATCAGTTCTGCCTTAAATTGAAATTCGTTTTCCCAATCTACTGTAGCATATAACTTTTTAATGGTTAATTTACTCTTCAGTAACTCATTTACAAGCTTTACTCCTTCGGCTATAAAAAGCCCAGATTCCTGCCTTTGTTTTTTATGGCATAAAGTTTGAATATATTTGACCTCATTCTTACTTAACATTAATTATGTTTTTGACCTTTATCAGGCCGAAGTTAACTATAGTTTATTTGTTAATACTGTTTACGGTACTTATATCGTCATGTTCCGAAAAAAGTAGAACTTTCGTACGCAACTACCCAAAAAACAGGGCATTTGTTTATGAAAATTCAATCGATTTGAGAGGCGACATTTCCAAAGATGAGAAAAAACGTTTACTCAACCAATTGCCTAATTATTGGGATGATAGTTTAAAAGTTAGAAAAATACAAATAGCTGGTTTAATTTATAAAATAAAGAACCCGCCGGTTTTCGATTC
>JBKJQV010000210.1:0-2567 GCA_046593815.1 Sediminibacterium sp.
AACTGATGTTTAAAATGAAAATTAGTTTATATCATATAAGTCTACTAATTTTGTGGACTTATATGATATAATTATAAATAACATGTCTTCACAATTACATTTTGAAACACTGCAGGTACATGCAGGTTACAGTCCCGAATCTACAACCCGAGCTAGCCAAGTTCCAATTTATCAAACTACATCTTATGTTTTTGATAGTTCAGAACATGCAGCTAACCTATTTGGGTTAAGAGAATTTGGTAATATTTATACTCGTTTAATGAACCCCACAACAGATGTTTTTGAAAAAAGAATAGCTGCACTAGAAGGTGGGGTTGGAGCTGTAGCAACAGCTTCAGGAATGAGTGCGCAGTTTTTAGCTCTGCATAATTTATTATTACCTGGAGATAATTTTGTTGCTTCTTCTTTTTTATACGGCGGTACTTATAACCAATTTAAAGTTTCTTTTAAACGAATTGGGGTTGAAGTTCGTTTTGCTGATGGTGACAATGCAAGTAGTATTGCTTCTAAAATTGATGCAAAAACAAAAGCCATTTATGTTGAAACAATTGGTAACCCAGGATTTAGTATTCCCGATTTTGAAGCTATTGCTTCAGTAGCTAAAGAATATGATATTCCATTAGTAGTAGACAATACTTTTGGAGCAGGTGGATATTTATTTAAACCTTTCGAATTTGGAGCAAACGTTGTAGTTGAAGCTGCAACTAAATGGATTGGAGGTCACGGTAATAGTATTGGAGGTGTTATTATTGATGGAGGAAATTACAATTGGGGAAATGGGAAATTCCCTCAATTTACTGAGCCTGACGAAGGATATCATGGATTAAAATTTTGGGAAATATTTGGATCAAACAGTCCATTTGGTAATATAGCTTACATTATTCGGTTAAGAGTAACAGGATTACGTAGTTGGGGTCCGGCATTAAGTCCTTTTAATTCTTTTTTATTTATACAGGGGCTAGAAACTTTGTCTTTAAGGGTTGAAAGAACAGTAGAAAATGCCCTAAATCTTGCCACTTGGTTAGAAAATCATCCACAGGTAGAATATGTAAATTATCCTGGTTTAGCATCAAGTAAATACAATGCAATCGCCAAAAAATATTTAAAAAAAGGATTTGGGGGTGTACTATCTTTTAAAATTAAAGGTGAAAAATCTGCAGCAGATACATTTGTAAATACATTAAAACTAGTAAGCCATTTAGCAAATGTGGGAGATTCTAAAACGCTCATCATTCACCCTGCAACAACAACGCACGAGCAGCTTAGTGAAGCAGAGCAGATATCTGCAGGTGTTGAACCAGGTCTATTGCGTATTTCATTAGGTATTGAACATATAGAAGACATAAAAAATGATCTTCAAAATGCATTCGATATAGTTAATTAAGCACAATAGGAATTGAATCTTAACAGCAACATTTAAAATCTATCAAGTTTTTATGATCTGTTTTTAATTATCAGGGATATAAATATCAAATGTAGCCCCATGATTTAATTCACCTTTAGCAGTGATAATCCCGTTGTGGTTCTCAACAATTTTTTTCACAATTGCAAGCCCAATTCCAGTGCCAGCATACATATCTTTTCCATGAAGTTTTTGGAACACGCCAAAAATGCGTTCACTAAAATGAGGTTCGAAGCCGATGCCATTATCTGTAATTGTGATATGGCAATAATTTTTTTCAGGTGAAATTTTTTCGATATTCAATTTGCTACCTTTTACAATGGTACTTTTTATAGATATGAGTAAAGGTATTTTGGGTTGTGAAAACTTAAGAGCATTACTTATTAGGTTATACATCAACTGACGAAACTGAAAAGGAATAATGTTAGCTGCGCAAAGTTCCACGGCTTCTATAGTTGCATTTTTTTCGAAAATGGTGTCTTTTAGTTCTTCCTTTACTTCATCTAAAATTTTAATTAGTTCGGTTTTTTCAAATTTGAGTTCAGTAGTGGCTACTCGCGAGAAAGCAAGTAAATCGTCAATAAGCAATTGCATTCTTCCTGCAGAGAATTGAATTCTTTCAAAGTTGTATTTTCCGTTCTCCGAAAGTTTTTCATTTTTTAGAATAATGGAAACAAAGGTTTGTATTTTACGCAGCGGCTCCTGCAAATCATGACTTGATATATAAGTAAATGCAAGTAATTCTTTGTTTGCAATAATTAATTCATCGGCACGTTTTTCTTTTTCTTCATTTTGATAAGCGAGTTCTTTATTCGCAATAATTAGCTCTGCCGCACGTTTTTCTTTTTCATCATTTTGATAGGCCAATTCTTTATTAGCAATGCCCAACTCTGCAGCCCTATTTTCTTTCTCTTTATTTTGAAAGGCTAGTTCTTTATTGGCAATGCCCAATTCAGCAGCGCGTTTTTCTTTTTCATTATTCTGAAATATTAATTCTTTATTGGCAATACTTAATTCATCAGCGCGCTTTTCTTTTTCTTCATTTTGAAATAGTAGTTCTTTGTTTGCAATGCTTAATTCTTCGGCCCTTTTTCCTTTCTCTTCCACCTGAAAAGCGAGTTCAATGTTGGCAATAACCAAATCTTCGGCCCTTTTTCTATTTTCT
>JBKJQV010000189.1:0-4708 GCA_046593815.1 Sediminibacterium sp.
CTTCATCTTCTGAAGCAGCTTTACCATCGTTGATGGAAAAGTTAGAACATATGGGATGCCATAAATCAGTTGTTGGGTTAGTTGTTCCTGCAGGTTACTCTTTTAATTTAGATGGCACTTCTATTTATTTATCAATGGCTATCATTTTTCTCGCCCAAGTATTTGTAATTCATCTAAGCATGGAACAAATTTTTACCATTATAGGTATTTTAATGGTTACATCAAAAGGTGCTGCAGGAGTAACTGGAAGCGGCTTTGTAATTCTTGCATCTACTTTAACTGCTACTAAAGTAATTCCGGTAGAGGGGCTTGCGCTTTTATTAGGTGTTGATCGGTTTATGTCGGAAGCACGAGCCATCACCAATTTTATTGGCAATGGCGTAGCCACCATTTTTATTTCTAATAATGAAAAAATGTTCGACCGCGGTAGAATGTATAAAGCCTTTAATATTCACAAAGAAGCGTAATTAAAAACTACGAATTGCCCTAACATAACATGTATTGTCTTTAAAATCATTGTCTCTCTCACCTGAAAGAAAATGTTGAAAAAAGGCAAAATGAGATGCATACTCTGTAGCACTCCAATAGCTAAATCGTACAAAACCGCCTACTATATCTTTATGTTGAAAAAGCAAATCAAGTTCTTCGTCTGTAGGCAATCTCCAATTGATATAACCTCCTATCGTGTATTCTTTGCAAAAATCCATTGCTTCATTCCAATCTGCTTCTCCAGATATATCTCTTTTTGCTGCAATTAATCCATGTTCTCCAGTTTCATCAACCCAAAAAACAATCCCATTTTCATCTTCGTCTCCAATATTTATTTTGTCCATATTTTAAATGAATTATTTTTTCTTAGCTGAATGTATTAGAAACATTTTCATTCGAATATCTTTTTCAGGACGATCTAATTTATTTGTTTTTGATAATGCAATACTATCTAAAACAGCTAAGCCACTCATCATTTCTCCAAATACTGTATAGTTTCCATCTAAATGCGGTGTACCACCTTTACTAGTGTACAATATCTTTTGCTCTTCATTTAAAACCAAGTTGCGTTTTGTAATATTACTATCCAATTCTGATTGCCTAAATACTGGTTTCTGAACCAAGTAAAACTGACAATTACTACTTTCTTTTGCAGGGTTATTGGTTCTAGCTGCTGCTAAAGCGCCTCTTTCGTGATATATATGCTGATCAACTCTAATCTCTGCTGGTATTCTATCTCCTTTTGCAGATCCACCCCCAAGTGATTGATCAGGTTTTGCATTCTTACTATTTGGATCTCCACCCTGTATCATAAAATTATTAATAACTCGATGGAACAATAAGCTATCATAAAAACCCTCTCTTACTTTATTAATAAAATTATCTCTATGTAGTGGAGTTTCGTTAAAAAGCTTTACAACCATATCACCTTTTGATGTAATTATTAAAACATAATTACAAGTATCCTTATTCTTAATAGATTGTTTAGCTGATTTAATTGATTTTCTTTCTTCACTATTTATTGATCGAAAATATTTATTGCTGTGGCAAGCAGTTAATCCAATAATTAAAATCACCCATACTTTTTTCATAAAAGAAAGGTAATGATTATTTTATTTTCATTCTCCAACCTGCATAAAACATTCTTCCATTAATTGGTCCCCATACCATAGAAGCATCAAAAACAGGACTAAATGGGTCAGCTGCTGAAATAATTGCTTTGTCTTGAAAAAAGTTGGTTAAGTTTTCTACCCCTATGTATAAATCCATTGGATTTTTTTTACCAAATGATTTATTAATCTGAGCACTCATATTTATGTAGCTAGGTGAGTTGGGATCTAGTCGATAGCTGGGTGGATTTGCTGTTGTATTAGGAATTCTTTTTTGACCATTATAAGTAATTGTATAATCAAACTTCCAAGTACTAATTGCATAATCAATACTCATAAATGCTCTATTACTAGCTATAAATGGCCGCTGTAATAATTGGCCGCTATATGTTGTTTTAACATCAAAATACCTATAAGCAAAACGAGTTTCGAACTTTGTAAAAGGAGTCATTGTTAACTCTGCTTGAAAACTATTGGAGTATGATTTTCCTTGGAGATTATAAAACCTAACTTGTCGTACATTTTCTAAATCAACCACTACTTGATCTGTAAAATCATTTCTAAAAAAATCAACACTCAACATTGCATTTCTATCAAATAATCTAATTTTTTGATCAATACTAATGCCTTTATTCCATGCTATTTCTGGATTTAAACCGTATCCGTTGTTAGTATTCGGAGCAAGAATATTTACTTGTCTTGCACTTACAAAAACACTAGTGTTTTCAGCAAAAATATTAGCTGTTCTTTGCCCACGACCTGCACTTGCTCTAATTACTGTTCCCTTTATTGGTTCGTATCGAATATTTAAGCGAGGAGTAATAAAAAAGCCAAATAAGTTATTGTTGTCAATCCTTAACCCACCAACAGCGCTGAATTTTTCATTAGGTGTATATGTGTATTCAAAGAAAGCACCAGGTACAATTTCTGTTCTTGCATAGTTGGTTGCCTTAAAATTCTCATTGTATTTATCGTATTGAAAACTTGCTCCAGTTCTAAATTTATGAGCAGTAGTTCCTATTATAGATTGATAAATTAAATTACTATAAATACTTTCTTGCTTTGCGTTATAATTAGTAAGCCCAAAGTAGGAGTTTTGTGTATGGCTAATTCCTGAAATTTGTAAGCCAATACTTTTATACACTTTTTGAGGGAAAACATATCCAAACTTTGCAAACCCTTCATAGCGCTCTGTATTAATACCTAATCCATAATTATTGGAAGAATATTTATCCTTAGCAGGATCATAGGTTGTTTGTCCTCCTGTTCTATCTTCTTTCATGGCTTTAATTCCAAATTGTATTAATACCCCTTTTGAATTATCAAATTTGTATCTGTTAACAATACTAAATTGATTACCTGTTGGTAAATCTCTAAAGCCATCTTTATTAAAGTCGATGGATTTATTATACAAAAAATTATCGTGTAATAATAATCCTGCAGACCATTTCTTATTTAGCTTTGTAGAAAGATTTAAATTTAAATCGGTTTTCCCCAATTCATTTACATAAATATTGGCTAGTAATTTTTCACTGTTTTCTGGCTTTTTTAATTCTACATTAATTTGTCCCGCTATGCTTTCAAAGCCATTAGCTACAGAGCCAACGCCTTTTGTAAGTTGAATTGATTCTATCCATGGACCTGCAATTGAGTTCAATCCAAGTGGAGTAGCAATACCTCTGGGGCCAGGCAAATTTTCTACTGTTAATTGAGTATAGTTTCCGCTTAAACCGAGTAGTTGAATTTGTTTTGATCCTGTAACAGCATCATTATACGAAACATCTACAGATGGGTTAGTTTCAAAGCTTTCACTCAAATTACAACAAGCAGCTTTTAATAATTCTTTTGATGTCATTACTTCGGTTCTAAACGGACTAATTGTTGCTATATAACTTGATCTTTGTGTGTTGGTTACGGTTACTTGCTTTAATTGTTTGTTGCTAGCCATTACTACTTTAAGTTCTGTAGCATTTCCTATTGTAATTGTGTCGGCCGTATATCCTATATAACTTATTACTAGCTTACTTTCTACCCCTAAATGATTAATTTCAAAATAGCCTAGACTATCAGTTAAAACACCTTTGTTTGTTCCTAACCAATTGATGCTTGCATTGTAAAGTGGATTAAATTTTCCTTTATTATCTGCTTCAAGTACAATACCCCTAATAATTTGTAATTGAGGAATAGCGGTTGTTTGAGTATGTTTAGCTGTAATTGAATCTCTATAATGGCAGCAAGTTGGTAATTCATTATATATAATTTCTTTGGCTTTTTTATTTTCAACGTCATGTCCAACAGCTACAATTCTATTTTGAATTTTTTCTTTGCTTACTTGAGAGGGTATAATAGACAAGGTTAATATTTTATTTTCTACGTTCCAATCAGCCGATGTTACACCTCTTCCTTTTGCTGCAGTTTCAATTCTTGCTTTGCACATTTCACATAGTCCATAAACTTTAAAAGAAATGGTAGTGTCTGCTAGGGCTTTACCAGATTGTGCATTTGCATAACCGTTTGCAAAAAAGAAATAAAAAGTGAGTAGCAAATATTTTATTTTCATGATTAAAGTTTTACATAAATATTTGAAGATAATAGCTATTGTGGAAATGCAAAATGAGCAACTATAATAAATAGTGCCATTGTACTATAATAAACTACAAGATCAAATTCGGAAAACGGAGCCTAATAAATAAATTGGAATAGTATTTATTTGTGGGGGAGGGTTGCAATAATTAGCAACAACAGGAATTGTGTAAGTGTATTCTAATTGCTCAAAAGCAGGTATGTAAAAATCGAATAAAGTAAATTTTTTAACCAAGTCTTGAGTACTGCCTTCAGAAAAATGTGCATCCTTTATCTTAAAAAATTGATATTTTGTTTTACAACATTTCCCCTTTTTATCATCTATGCCACATTTCTTCTCCTCGCTTTTAGTGAAGGCTATTGAAGTAGATTTTAATTTATCGCAACAATAAAATTGTTTTATACTAAAGCCAAAAGTGGCGGAAGTATAAATAATGAGCAATAATATCAGGATAAACTTTTTCAGGTTATAAAGGTAGAATATTTTATGCAAATAGTATCTTGCCGCCCATGGGCCAAAAAATGTT
>JBKJQV010000221.1:0-3112 GCA_046593815.1 Sediminibacterium sp.
CTTTTACCAAATCTGGTATTATGAAAGTGGTAAAGATTTCCGATAAAGTATTTATTGGGAAAGATATTATTTATGCAGCTGTGTTCGAAAAAAATGATGAGCGAACAACTTATAATATGTTATACCTTGATGGTAAAACAGGAACAAGTTATGCTAAGCGATTTAATGTAACAGGCATTACTCGCGAAAAAGAATACGACTTAACCAAGGGTTCTGAAAAAAGCAGGGTACATTATTTTACATCTAACCCAAACGGTGAAGCAGAATTGGTAAAAATAATATTGAGTCCAAATTGTACTGCCCGAATTAAAGAACTTGATTTCTCTTTTGAAGAATTAGAAATTAAGGGTAGAAGTAGCATGGGCAATCAGGTTACTAAATATCCTATCAAAACAGTGAAGATGAAGGAAGCTGGTAAGAGCACACTTGCTGGAAGAAAGCTTTGGTTTGATGAAAAATTCGGCAGATTAAATACCGAAGAGAAAGGAAAATATTTAGGCAGTTTTGAAGATGAAAAAATTGTGGTCTTTTATACCGATGGAACTTATGAGTTAACAGATACCGAAATTACGCAGCGATTTGAAGCCGATAAAATAAAATTGATTGAGCAATTTAATCCTGAAAAAATTATCACTGCAGTTTACCTCGATCAAGACAAAGCTCAATACAATATCAAGCGCTTTAAAATTGAAACTTCTACTTTAAAAACAGAATTTTTATTTATAAAAGAAGGTGCTGGCAATCAATTAATAGCAGTTTCTACTGAAGATGCACCTATCTTAGTAGTGCAAACAGGAAGGGGGCAACAGGTGCGTAAGGCTAAGTTTAAAGTTGCTAAGATGGTAGAAGTAATGGGCTGGAAGGCAGTGGGAGCAAAATTAACAGACTTTAGTAAGACCATTGAAATGGAATGGGAGCAAACAGCACCAAAAGATGCGGCTCCAGAATTATTTTAATTAAAAATTATGGATGCAGTTCAAGTAGGTAAGTACAATAACTTAACAGTAAATAGAAAAGTAGAATTTGGTTTTTACCTCGATGATGGTGGAGAAGGTATTTTATTGCCTAAACGATTTGCTCCAAGCAATTTAAGGATAGGAGATGAGTTGAATGTTTTTGTTTACCACGATTCGGAAAACAGATTGATTGCAACAACACAAAAAGCAAATGCCGTTGTTGGAGAGATTGCTAAGATGAAAGTAGTTACTGTAACTCAGCAAGGTGCTTTTTTAGACTGGGGATTGATGAAGGATTTATTTGTGCCTGCATCAAAACAAGTATCGGGCATGCGTATGGGGGGAGAGTATTTGGTACTATTATATATAGATGAAATGACGGGAAGGGTTGCTGCTACAGAAAAGATTGAGGCTTTAATGAGCAACGATGAATTAACAGTGAAAGAAATGGAGTTGGTTGATTTGTTGGTGTACCGCAATTCGGAATTGGGTTTTGTAATGATCATCAATAATAAGCATATTGGCATTCTTCATACCAACGAAGTTTTTCAGGAACTAAAAGCGGGGGATAGAGTAAAAGGATTTATTAAAAAAATTCGCCCCGATAATAAAATTGATTTAGTACTTGGTAAACCAGGCTTTGATAAAGTAGAAGATGAAAGTGGAAAAATTCTACGCCTTTTACAAGAGAATAATGGATACTTACCATACCACGATAAATCAGCTCCCGAAGAGATTTATACTTTTTTTGGCATGAGTAAAAAGACCTTTAAAATGACAACTGGGAATTTATATAAACAACAAAAAATCGAGTTTACAAAAACCGGGATTAAGTTGTTGTAACTATACAAGGTGTTTTACAAACTTTATTAAATGTAAAAAAATCCTACCTTTATCATAATGAGGATTCAAGATATCATACAAATTGATAATGAGATAATGAGTGGTCAACCCGTTTTCGTGGGAACCCGTGTTACTGTAGACTCTCTTTTTGATCATCTTGAAGCTGGTATTTCATTAGATGAATTTCTTGATGATTTCCCCACAGTAACTAAAGAACAAGCTATTAGCCTTCTTGAAATAGCCAACAAAATGCTTACCTCACAAAAAGCTGACCAATTATATGAGGCTCTTGCTTGATGAAAATTTACCGAAGCGCTTAAAGTTAGATTTTTCAGACCACGAGATTTTCACAATTAGAGATAAAGGATGGAATGGAATCAATAATGGGAAACTTCTTAGTCTTTTACTTGAAAATAGTTTTGATGCTTGATTTACATTCGACAAAAATCTCAATTATCAACAGAATTTTTCAAAGTATACAATTACTGTTTTTGTTTTAAATGCCCCTATCAATTCTTATATCGAGCTTACTAAATTATCCTCACATGTTCACGAGTATTTAAATACGCCGCCATTAATTCATGGACCGATTATAATTTCTGTCCGCTAATAAGTATGCTCATGAAAGACTTGGCAATACTTGTCCGGATTTACTGGGAAGTTGGGTTTTAGCAAATTACCTATTATCTTTTGTATTTCAATTTAACTTTGGTAAATTGGTATTATTTAATAAAGTTCATAATGAAAAAGTCATTCTCACTTATTTTTATTTGCATGTCAATTGCCTTGATTTGTGAGGCTCAATTTGCCGACTCTCTTAAAGTTCAATTATTGAAAGATTGGAAACGTTCACAATCCTATACGCTTGACTATTTACAAATCATGCCTTCTGATAAATACTCTTATAGACCTCAGGACAGTATTAGAACTTTTGCACAACAGATGATTCATCTATCACAGGCAAATGTGAGTTCAATGGAGACTGCTTAATACTTTTATAGCGAACCCTAAATATTTAATTTTGGTTTAAGACTTAAAACCAAAAATGAAGTTATAGAAATGTAAAATAAATTTACCTTTCTATATTGCTTACTGACTATTTTATATTTAGTATTTTGCTTCAAAAACATATAAAGGATAGGATTTTTGAAACTGGTCATCTCGGACTTGAATTTACTATTGAACATGTTGGTAGCACTTTAAATAATATACTATATTACCAACAGATGAAATATGAATTGGCTGAAAAGCCAGTCAAGATAAAAAGGTATATGCTGAATTGAGAGAGTTAACTATTAATAATTTTATGCAAT
>JBKJQV010000011.1:0-15728 GCA_046593815.1 Sediminibacterium sp.
GCAAAAATAGCACCAGTGTAATCAGATCCACCTCTTCCTAAAGTGGTAGTATATTTTTTATCGTTAGATGCAATAAAACCAGGAACAACATATAGTTTAAAAATATTTTCGGAAAAATATTTAACAATAGCTGCATCAGTTTTTTCAAAGTTCACAGCAGCATTACCGTATTGGTCATTGGTATTAATTAAGTTTCTTGCATCAATCCATTGTTGATTAATTCCAATTGATGCAAACTTTGAAGAAATAATATAGGACGAAAGCATTTCGCCATAACTAACCAGGCGATCTTTTATTCGT
The DNA here is from genome assembly GCA_046593815.1 of Sediminibacterium sp. Lineage (GTDB taxonomy): Bacteria > Bacteroidota > Bacteroidia > Chitinophagales > Chitinophagaceae > Sediminibacterium. The sequence goes on from JBKJQV010000011.1 coordinate 301, forward strand.
GGCGATAATTCTCCTAATAAAAAAATACCATCACATAAGCTTTCTAATTTATTGAGTTTTTGCTTTACCCAACTTAGTGTAGCACTTTGCTCTTGTATAGGTAATAATATTCTTACAGCATCCAAATGTTTTTGTTCGATAGCACATAATTCCGATTTATATGATTCATTTCCTGCTGCTGCAAGAGAACCTGTATGAATTAATTGATCGGTTATGCCTCCTAATGCAGAAACCACCAATACAACAGGCTCCTTTTCAATTGCCTTAGAAACTATTGCAACAACTTTATTAATATTATCTGCATTTGCTACAGAACTCCCCCCGAATTTTAACACCTGCATAATTCAACTGCTTATATTTATCAAGAAAAAAATAGTTAACTCAACCTCTAAATAAGGTAACCAAAAGCGTTATCGTTTTGTAATATTGGCGTGTAGTTTACATTAAACTTTTTCATATTGGCAATTAATGTTGCATAATCGCCACTTTCCAATAACTCAATCCCAACAAGGGCAGGCCCACTTTCTTTATTGTGTTTTTGGATATACTCAAATCGAGTAATATCATCAGATGGACCTAATACATGATTCACAAATTCTTTCAATGCACCTGGCCTTTGAGCAAATCTGATTAAAAAATAATGTTTAAGTCCTTCATATTGCAAAGATCTTTCTTTAATTTCTTGCATTCTATCAATATCATTATTGCTACCACTAACTATACAAACAACTGTTTTATCTTTAATAGCTTCAGCATAATCATCTAAAACCGCAATAGACAATGCTCCTGCTGGTTCTACTACAATTGCATCTTCATTGTATAATTTTAAAATAGTGGTACATATTTTACCTTCATTTACTAAATGCATATCATCCAACACTTCTTTACAAATTGCAAATGGAATATCCCCCACTCGCTTTACAGCAGCTCCATCTACAAATCGTTCAATATTATCTAAAGTAACTGGATGGCCAACTTTTAATGCTTCAAACATAGATGGAGCTCCTTCGGGCTCAACTCCAATAATTTTAGTATGCCTCGACCATGTTTTATAATATGCACCAACACCAGCAGATAAACCTCCGCCACCTACCGGAGCAAAAATAAAATCTGTATGAGGCAAGTCTTCCAATATTTCTAAGCCAACTGTTGCTTGCCCTTCAATAATTTTAATATCATCAAATGGTGGAATAAAAGTCATCCCATTTACTTCTGTAAATTCTTTTGCAGCAATTGCACAGTCATCAAAAGTATCGCCAACTAATTTTATATCAATACATCCATCACCAAACATTTTTGTTTGTGTAACTTTTTGATTGGGTGTAATGATGGGCATAAAAACTACCCCATTTATATTGAGTTTATTACAACTATAAGCAAATCCTTGAGCATGATTTCCTGCGCTAGCACAAACTACTCCTTTTTTTAATTGTTCTACTGGTAAACTACTAAGCATATTGTAAGCTCCGCGTAATTTGTAGGAACGTACTATCTGAAGGTCTTCTCTCTTTAAAAAAATACGTGATTGATATTTTTTAGAAAGATTATGATTATATGTAAGTGGAGTATGCGTAACAATATGTTTCAATCGTTTTTCTGCACTAATAACGTCTAACCCAAAGCACAATAAATTTTTCGTAGCTACATTTTCCATGATTCAATTATCAGGCGTTAGTTAGAATAGTTTTCATATCTGTCATTGCTTGCCTTAATTCACCTCCAATTAGTTCTACTGGATGAAAACGGATAACTGCATTCACAGCAATTATTGTTTTATTGTCTACGCCAGCATCTTTTCCTTCGTTGAAGTTTTTTCCAATAACATCTGTATCTATTGATTTCATGAAATTGGCTAATAAAGGCTTACAAGCATGATCAAATAAATAACAACCATATTCAGCCGTATCAGAAATTACTCGATTCATTTCAAATAATTTTTTACGTGCAATTGTATTAGCAATTAAAGGTGTTTCATGTAAAGATTCATAATATGCAGACTCTTCTTTTATTCCAGCTTCAACCATTGTTTCAAAAGCCAATTCTACACCTGCTCTCACCAAAGCCACCATTAGCAATCCGTTATCAAAATATTCTTGCTCAGCAATTTTCATAGTACCTGGAGAAGTTTTTTCAAATGATGTATTTCCAGTAGCTGCTCTCCATGATAATAAATTTTTATCGTCGTTGGCCCAATCAGCCATCATTGTAGAAGAAAATACTCCACTCATAATATCATCTTGATGCTTTTGAAAAAGTGGTCGCATGATATCTTTTAATTCTTCCGATAATTCAAATGCTTTTAATTTAGCTGGATTAGATAGGCGATCCATCATTGCTGTAATTCCACCTTGCTTTAAAGCTTCCGTAATAACTTCCCAACCATGTTGAATAAATTTAGCAGCATAAGAAGATTCAATTCCCTTCTCAATCATTTTATCGAAACATAGGATCGAGCCAGTTTGCAATACGCCACAAAGAATAGTCTGCTCGCCCATTAAATCGGATTTAACTTCAGCTACAAAAGAAGATTTGAGCACTCCAGCTCTATGTCCGCCTGTAGCAGCTGCGTAAGCTTTTGCATAATCCCATCCTTTTCCCTCAGGATCATTCTCTGGATGAACTGCAATTAATGTTGGTACACCAAACCCTCTTTTATATTCTTCGCGCACTTCCGTTCCAGGGCATTTTGGTGCAACCATTATCACCGTAATATCTTTACGAATTTTCATTCCCTCTTCAACTATATTAAAACCATGAGAATAAGAAAGTGTTGCATTTTGTTTCATCAATGGCATAATAGCAGTTACAACTGCTGTATGTTGTTTATCTGGAGTAAGATTGATCACTAAATCTGCAGAAGGAATTAATTCTTCATAAGTACCTACTACAAATCCATTATCAGTAGCACTTTTCCAAGAAGCTCTTTTTTGGTCTATTGCATCTTTACGAAGCGCATAAGCAATATCTAAACCAGAATCGCGCATATTAAGACCTTGATTTAACCCTTGAGCACCGCAACCTACAATTACTAATTTCTTGCCTTTCAAAGCGTTTACTCCTTCAGTAAAAGAAGATTGATCCATAAATTCGCATACGCCCAACTGGTTTAATTGTTCGCGAAGTGGTAATGAGTTGAAATAGTTTGACATCTTTATATTTTTTAAACATTATTTACATAGTGAAAATTTCTCCAGCCTTATCTAAAAATTCGTTTTCGCTTAATTCATCCGCTGGTTCTATAGCTTCAAATTCTTTAAGCTTTTCATGAAACCCTTTACTGGCTTTGATAATAGCTACTCTTGCACTTCTAACAAATTCAATTAATCCAAAAGGCGCTAAAACTTCTACCAATTTATCTGTTTCTTCTCTATGGCCAGTTGTTTCAAAAATGGTATAGTCTTTTCTAATTACAACTGCTCTTGCACCACATTGTCTGAGTAATCTTTCTACTTGTAATTTTTCTGCTACTTCATCTGTAGACACTTTATACAATGCCATTTCTTGCCAAATAATTTCATCATTGGTATTATAATATGCTTTTAATACTTCTACTTGCTTTTCAATTTGCCTGCAAAGTTTTCTTACAACATCAATTGTTTCATTTATTACAATCGTAAAACGATGTATTCCTTCTGCTTCAGATGGAGAAACATTTAAACTTTCAATATTAATTTTTCTCCTAGAAAAAATAATAGCTATTCTATTTAATAATCCAACCTGATTTTCGGTATAAACGGTTACAGTATATTCTGCTTTCATACAATTTTATTTTAATCGGATTTCAGAAACACTACATCCCTGTGGTACCATTGGAAATACATTATTTTCTTTACCCACCATTACTTCTAATAAATAAGATCCATCATGATCGAGCATCGTTTTTAAAGCAGCTTTTAATAAATCTCTATCATCTACACTATTGCCCGCAATACCATATGCCTTGGCCAATTGAACATAATCGGGACTTTTAATATCTACAAATGAATAACGCTTGTCGTTAAATAGTTGCTGCCATTGGCGAACCATTCCTAAGAATCTATTATTAAGAATTAATATTTTTACATTTATTTCGGTTTGCATAATAGTTCCCAGTTCTTGCAATGTCATTTGAAAACCACCATCACCTATAACTGCAACTACTGTTCTATCCATTGCACCAAATTTTGCACCTATGGCAGCAGGTAACGCAAATCCCATTGTTCCTAATCCGCCTGATGTAACATTACTATTTGTTTGATTGAACTTAGCATAACGGCAAGCAACCATTTGGTGTTGACCAACATCGGTAACAATAATAGCGTCTCCATTGGTTAGCTCATTTAATAAATGAATTACCTCACCCATAGTTAACTCACCAGAAGTTGGATGCAATTCATCGTTAATTACAATCTCATTTTCTTGCTTTGTGTATTCATTAAATTTTGCCAACCATTCCTTATGCTTTTTAGCTTCAATTAATTTAGTAAGCATTGGCAATGTTTCTTTACAATCTCCCCAAACTGGAATATCAGCTTTTACATTTTTATCAATTTCTGATGGATCAATATCTAAATGAATTATTTTAGCTTGCTTAGCATATTTATCTAATCTACCAGTAACGCGATCATCAAAACGCATTCCAACTGCAATTAATACATCACATTCGTTGGTAAGAACATTGGGGCCATAATTTCCGTGCATTCCAAGCATACCAACGTTTTGAGGATGATCGGTTGGTAATGCACTTAAGCCGAGGATCGTCCATGCAGCAGGTAATCCTCCTTTTTCAATAAAAGCAATAAATTCTTTTTCAGCTCTACCAAGTATTACACCTTGTCCAAAAATTACAAATGGTTTTTTTGCTTCATTAATCAATTGTGAAGCTTGCTCAATATATTCTTTTCGAATAATTGGTTTTGGTCTATAGCTTCTAATATGTTCACATTTAGTATAGCCTTCGTAATTAAATTTTTGAATCTGAGCATTTTTAGTAATGTCAATTAATACTGGGCCAGGCCTACCAGTTCGAGCAATATAAAAAGCTTTAGCCAACACATGCGGAATTTCAGTTGCATCGGTAATCTGATAATTCCATTTAGTAATTGGTGTAGTAATATTTATTACATCTGTTTCTTGAAATGCATCGGTTCCTAATAAATGGGCAAATACCTGACCAGTAATACAAACCAAAGGAGTACTATCTATCATAGCATCTGCTAAACCAGTTACTAAATTAGTAGCTCCTGGTCCACTTGTTGCAAAAACAACACCTACCTTTCCACTAGTTCGTGCATAACCTTGACCAGCATGAATTCCACCTTGCTCATGGCGAACTAGAATATGTTTTAATTTATCGTTGTAATCATACAATGCATCATATATTGGCATGATTGCTCCACCCGGATAACCAAATATAGTTTCTATTCCTTCAGCTATACAAGCCTCTAATACTGCCTGAGAACCAGACAGTTCAATAGCTTTTACTTTTGGTGAAATGTTTTCAACATCAACTAATTTTTGTTCTTCAATAACTGTATTCATACAATTAATTTTTTTGTTTAAGCTTCATCTGTAACACATCCTTCAGAAGCATCTTTTACACACTGAGCATATTTAAATAATAAACCTTTTATAGCATTTAGCTTCGGCTTAACCCATTTTGATCTTCTTATTGCTATAATATCTTCACTTACTTTTAATGTCATTTTTTTAGTAGCTACATTTAACTCAATAATATCATCGTCTTCTACTAATGCTATTAATCCGCCATTCACCGCCTCAGGTGTTATATGACCTACAACAAAACCATGTGTTCCGCCGCTAAATCTTCCATCAGTAATTAAAGCAACTGATTTTCCTAAACCTGCACCAATAATAGCTGATGTTGGTTTGAGCATTTCGGGCATTCCAGGAGCACCTTTTGGTCCTACGTTTCTAATAACTACAACATCTCCAGCTTTTATTTTTCCAGAATTAATTCCTCCAATTAATGCTTGCTCCCCATCAAACACCCTTGCTGGGCCTACAAATAGTTCGCCTTCTTTTCCACTAATTTTTGCTACACTACCTCCAGTTGCAAGGTTGCCATATAAAATTTGTAAATGACCAGTAGCCTTAACAGGAGATTCAATAGGAAGAATTATTTTTTGTTGATCGAAATCCAAATCAGGAACGTCGGCTAAATTTTCTGCTAGCGTTTTACTTGTTACAGTTAAACAATCACCATGAAGCATACCATTTTTTAAAACATATTTCATTACAGCTGGTACGCCTCCATATTGATGCAAGTCTTGCATTAAATATTTTCCACTCGGCTTAAAGTCAGCCAAAACTGGAATTCGATCACTTATAATTTGAAAATCATCTTGAGTAATTACTATATCAACACTTTTTGCCATTGCTATAATATGCAACACTGCATTGGTGCTTCCACCAAAAATCATGATCATAGTAATCGCATTTTCAAATGCCTTACGCGTCATAATATCTTTGGGACAAATATTTTTTTCCATCAACAAGCGAATGGCTTTACCAGCATTGATACATTCGTTTTGCTTTTCTTTACTTAAAGCAGGATTAGAAGATGAATAAGGCAAACTCATTCCTAAAGCTTCAATTGCAGAAGCCATCGTATTAGCAGTATACATTCCTCCACAAGCACCTGCACCCGGACAAGCATGCTGAATAATTCCTTTAAAATCTGCTTCACTTAATTGACCTGCAATTTTTTGACCCAATGCCTCAAATGCAGAAACAATATTTAAATCAACACCATTGTAATTACCTGGGGCAATTGTTCCGCCATACACCATAATAGATGGCCGGTTTAATCTGCCCATTGCAATTAATGAACCAGGCATATTTTTATCGCAACCTGGTAAAGCTATTAAAGCATCGTAATGTTGTGCGCCGCATACTGCTTCAATTGAGTCGGCTATAACATCTCTACTAACCAATGAATAACGCATACCATCAGTTCCATTAGCCATTCCGTCACTTACTCCAATAGTATTAAAAATTAATCCAACTAATTTATTATCCCAAACACTCTTCTTAACAGTCTTTGCTAAATCATTCAAATGCATATTACAAGTATTGCCATCATATCCCATACTTACTACACCTACTTGTGCTTTAGCAAGATCTTCATCAGTTAAACCAATACCATAGAACATTGCTTGTGCAGCAGGTTGTGTAGGATCTTGTGTAATAATTTTACTGTATTTATTTAATTCCATTATACCTTTTACTTTATTTTTTATCGTGAACTAATTCACTGTATTTATGCTGAATAATTGCTCCAAATGAGCTTTTCCATTCTTTTGGAAACACAGTATCATCAATAGATTCCCAGCCAATAACTTCAGCAGCAGTTCCACAAAAGAAAGCTGCATCAGCTTGCTTTAATTGTTGAATAGTATAAGTTCCTTCAACTACTGGAATATGTAATTTTTCACAAATTTCAAACACAGTAGCCCTTGTAATTCCAGGCAAAATATGTCCTAATTCAGGTGTATGTAAAACACCGTCTTTTTCAAAGAAAATATTTGCTCCAGGGCCCTCAGCAATATGATCATGCATATCTAGCAGTAATGCTTCATCAAAACTTTTACTCTTCGCTTCTTGACTAGCTAAAATAGAATTTACATAATGACCAGCAGCTTTTGCATGAATTTTAAATGCTTTAGGATTAGGGCGTTGAAAGGATGAAGTCATTACGCGTAATAATTTATCTCCTAAAAAAGGAGCCATTTCCCATGCTTCAATAACAATAAAAGATTCTGTGTTTAATGCAAAGCTCATATTAGCTGGAGCGTATACTAGTGGACGGATATAAGCATCTTGTAAATTATTCTTCTTTAATACTTCGTATGTAGCATTAATTAATTCTTGAGTTTGAAATGTGTAAGGGAGATTAATTGATTGAGCTGAAATTTTTAGTCGCTCAAAATGCTCTACAGGCTTAAAAATTTTTGTTTCACCCGAATTGGTTTTATAGGAACGAATACCTTCAAAAACAGCATATCCATAGTGTAAAGATTGACTGTACAAATCGATTTTAGTGTCGGCTGCTTTTACAAAGACGCCATTTTGATAGATAAAGGTTTCACTATTATAATACATATTTTTAAAAATTAGTAAATCGAATAAATATACAAATAAGTCTTTGTTTATATAATGGTTGAAGCATTCAACATAGCATTTCTTGAAGCTGCCGATTTTGAATTTCGTTTGATGAAATCAGTAATTAAGTCGCCAATTGCATTGGTGCCATAATTATTAATCGCATCAATATCTTTTGAAACGAACCCGTTAGATAAAGTCCAGTTTACAGCTTCCCTTACTGCATTTGCTTCTTCAAACATTTGAAAATGATCTAACATCATTGCCGTAGATAAAATAGAGCCTAACGGATTAGCAATATCTTTTCCGGTAGCTTGAGGGTAAGAACCATGAATTGGTTCGAACAATGCTGAACTATTACCAACAGATGCAGAAGGTAATAAACCCAATGAGCCGCTCAACACACTTGCTTCATCACTTATAATATCACCAAACATATTTTCGGTAAGCACTACATCAAATTGAGCAGGGTTAATAATTATTTGCATTGCTGCATTATCTACATACATATAGTCTACAGCAATATCAGGATATTGAGCCGACATTGCTTGTACTACTTTGCGCCAAAGTCTAGATGTTTCTAATACATTGGCTTTATCAATTAAGGTTAATTTTTTTCGTCTGGATTGAGCATAAATAAAAGCCAAATGTGCTACTCTTTCTATTTCAAAAACATTATAAGCACATTCATCACTTGCATAAGTTTGATCTTCACTTAATACTTTCTTTCCAAAATAAATGCCTCCAGTTAGTTCTCTAAAAATAACAAAATCAACTCCTACCAATTGCTTGATTTTTAATGGCGCTAAATGCATTAAAGCCTTATAAGTATTTATTGGTCTGATATTAGCGAATAGTTCTAACTCTTTTCTTAATTTCAATAAACCTTGTTCTGGTCTTACTTTTGCTGTTGGGTCATTGTCGTATTTAGGGTGACCAATTGCACCAAATAAAATAGCATCGCTTTGTTTACAAATTTCAATTGTTTCGTCGGGCAATGGATTTCCTGTTTTATCGATAGCATCTGCACCCATTAACGCATGAACAAACATAAATTGATGATTGAATTCTTCTCCAATTGCATTTAATACTTTAATTGATTGAGCCGTTACTTCCGGTCCAATTCCATCGCCATTAATCACTGCTATTTTCTTGTTCATATTTATACTAATTCCTTTTTTTCGAATTGCGCAATTTGCTCTTTCCTGCTTAATAAAAAATTGATATCATCAAACCCGTTTAATAGGCAAGTTTTTTTATAGGGATTTAACTCAAATTTTTCTTGTTCACCTGTTGCATCAATAGTAATAGTTTGTACATCAACATCAATACTTAAAGTTCCTTCATTGGACTGTTCGAACACTTTTTGAAGAAACGCATCAGAAACAATTACTGGTAGTACACCATTATTTAATGCATTGTTTTTAAAAATATCGGCAAAAAAACTAGATACTACAGCATTAAAACCATAATCTTGTAATGCCCATGCAGCATGTTCTCTAGAAGAGCCGCAACCGAAGTTTTTTCCTGCTACTAAAATTTCGCCAGCAAATTGAGGTTGATTAAATACAAAATCTAATTTTGGTTTTGCTTCATCATTATCCTCATAGCGCCAATCTCGAAATAAATTTTTCCCAAAACCATCTTTAGTAGTAGATTTTAAAAATCGTGCAGGAATAATTTGATCAGTATCTATATTTTCCATTTGCAATGGAACAAAACGACTTTGTATTTTTGTTAATGGCTTCATTTTAAATATTTAATAGTTACATCATATCCCTCACATCAGTAACTACCCCAGTAATAGCCGCCGCTGCGGCAGTTAATGGACTAGCCAATAATGTTCTTGCGCCTGCACCTTGGCGTCCTTCAAAATTCCTATTACTAGTACTAATGCAATATTCTCCAGCAGGGATTTTATCTTCATTCATACCTAAACAGGCGCTGCAACCAGCTTGGCGAATTTGAAATCCTGCTTCCGCAAAAATTAAATGCAAACCTTCTGCGTGTAGCTGCTTGGCTACTTGTTGTGAACCAGGAACAATCATTACATGCACAAGGCTATTTTTCTTTTTGCCTTTTATTAAAGCAGCAACTTCCCTTAAATCTTCAATTCGAGAATTAGTACAACTACCAATAAAAATATATTGAACGGGCATTCCTATTAAGGAAGCACCGCTCTCAAAGCCCATATACTTTAAAGCTTTGATAATATTATTTCTTTCTCCTTCATCTGGAATAGTATCAGTTACAGGAATATTTCCATTAATAGCAATACCTAATCCGGGGTTAGTGCCATAGGTAATCATTGGATGTATATCAGTTGTATTAATATTTATTTCAGTATCAAATATTGCAGACTCATCTGAATATAATTTTTCCCATTTAGCTAATTGCTTATTCCATTCTTCTCCTTTAGGAGCGAAAGTTCTTCCTTTTAAATAATTAAAAGTAGTTTGATCAGGTGCAATCAAGCCGCCTCTTGCACCCATTTCGATACTCATATTACAAATGGTCATTCGAGCTTCCATTGATAAAGCTCGAATGGTGCTACCTGCATATTCAACAAAATATCCTGTTGCACCGCTTGCAGAAATTTTTGCAATGATATATAAAATAATATCTTTTGAAACTACTCCTTTTTGCAATTCACCTTCAATATTAATGCGCATTGTTTTAGGTTTGGTTTGCAAAACACATTGAGTTGCAAAAACCATTTCTACTTCACTTGTACCAATACCAAATGCAATGGTACCAAATGCTCCATGCGTAGATGTGTGACTATCACCGCAAACAATAGTCATACCTGGTTGGGTAATTCCTAGTTCAGGCCCGATCACATGTACAATACCTTGGTAAGGGTGGCCTAGTCCATATAATTCAACTTCATGCTTACTACAATTATCAATTAACTGTTGTACTTGTATGCGAGAAAGTTCATCTTTAATTGGCAAGTGCTGATTAAATGTAGGCACATTGTGATCGGCAGTTGCAATAGTTTGCTTTGGACGAAACAGTTCAATACCCCTTTGTTCAATTCCTTTAAATGCTTGTGGACTAGTTACTTCATGAATAAAGTGTCTATCTATATAAAGAACTGAAGGCCCCTCCGTTATTTTTTCAACCACATGATTGTCCCAGATCTTATCAAATAATGTTTTTGCCATCGAATAAATATTATACAATTACTTTTTCAGAAATATAAGCTTCAGCCATTCTTTGTAAATCTACTTCAACTACTTCTTTTTTGCTATCAGCAATAGTTACAAAGGTTTGATATAATTCATCTATATCATTTCTATTAAATTCATATCCTAATTTTTGAAAACGATAAGCCAATGCGCTTCTTCCGCTTCTTGCTGTTAAAACAATCTTACTTCCGTTGGCTCCAACTTTTTCTGGATTAATTGTTTCATATGTTTGTGCATCTTTTAAAAATCCATCTTGATGAATTCCTGAAGAATGAGAAAATGCATTTGATCCTACAATTGCTTTGTTTGGTTGAACTGGCATTCTAAATGTTTCTGAAACTTCTCTACTCAAAGGGTTCAACATTTCTGTTTTAATATTTGTGTATAAGCCTAAATGCTTGTGTTGCTCAATAATCATTACCACTTCTTCTAACGAAGTATTTCCAGCTCTTTCTCCCAATCCGTTAATGGTACATTCTATTTGTCGCGCTCCATTTATTACCCCACTAATTGAATTAGCTGTTGCTAAGCCAAGATCATTATGACAATGACATGATAAAATTGCTTTATCGATATTAGGGACCCTGCTCATTAATAAAGCAATTTTTTCTCCATATTGATAAGGTAAACAATAACCAGTAGTATCAGGAATGTTTACAACAGATGCACCAGCTTGAATCACTGCTTCAACAATTCGGGCAAGGTAATCATCTTCAGTTCTACCAGCATCTTCTGCAAAAAATTCAACATCATCTGTAAAATTTCTTGCCCATTTAACTGCTTGTATAGCTCTAGCTAGTATATCTTCTTGGGTAGTGTTAAATTTCCCTTTGATATGAAATTCAGATGTTCCAATCCCTGTATGAATTCTTGGACGAACAGCATATTTTAAAGCTTGAGCAGCAACTTCAATGTCTTTTTGAACAGCACGAGTTAACCCACATACAGTTGTCTTTTTAATAATTTTTGAAATTTGGCTAACAGATTCAAAATCACCTGGACTAGATATTGGAAATCCAGCTTCAATAACATCAACCCCCAACTCCTCTAATTGTAAAGCTAGTTCTACTTTTTCTTTAGTATTTAATTTACAACCCGGAACCTGCTCACCATCACGAAGTGTTGTATCAAAAATAAAAACCTGCTGATTCATATTCCTCAATTTTATAGTAGAGATAAAAAAGACAGGCTCGTTTAAGTTGTTATAGATTGCCTTAAATAACAACTGTACGGCCTGTCTGATACGAATTTATAAAGTCTTATCTTCGAGAATGAATCAAAATTGATTCTGTTTTACACTGCTTAAGGAGATCATATTACCATGAAATCCTTACCAGTATTGGTTTTTGATACAAACAAACTACGATGCCCAACCGTAATACAGATGCACTATTTCAGCTCATTCATTCTATGGAAAGGGCCGAAAAGCGCAATTTTAAGCTATATATCAACAGAAATTCAGCTTCAAGTTCCTTAAAAGTGGTGCAGTTATTTGATGCATTAGATAGAATGAAGCAGTACGATGAAGTGATGCTACTCAAAAAATATCCTTCTATTCAAAAGCAGCAATTATCTAACCTCAAAGCACATTTATATAAAGAAATACTAACTAGCCTTCGATTATTAAAGCAGGAGGAAAATATCGATCTCCAATTACACGAACAACTTGATTTTGCCAGAATTCTTTATAACAAAGGACTCTATCTCCAAAGTTTAAAAATGCTTGACCGGATAAAAGAATTGGCTAAAGCAAATAACCAGGTGACCTATATACAACAAGTATTGTTTTTAGAGAAGAAAATAGAGGGCTTGCATATTACTAGAAGTATGCAAAACAGGGCAGAAATATTGTGCAATGAAGTAGATGAAACCAACAAAAGATTAGAAGTAATTAGCGCACTTTCTAATATTGCTTTATTGTTATATGGTTGGTATATTAAAAACGGTTTGGCCAGAAATGAAGCAGATAAAACAGAATTGGAGCAGTATTTTAAGCACCATATTTTTAATGAAGCCCAGTTCTACAAAGGTTTTTATGAAAAATTATATCTTTATCAATGTTATTGTTGGCATTCATTTATTAATCAAGAATTTTTAGCTTATTATAGGTACACACAAAAATGGGTTGATCTTTTTCATGCAGAGCCAAAAATGATTGAGATTGAAACTGCTCACTATATTAAGGGCATGCACAATTTATTATCGGCACATTTTGATTTGCGCAATTATAAAAAATTCAATGAAACAATTCTTGTTTTTGAGAACTTCATTAGCACGCCAATAGTTCAAGAAAATAACAACAACCTAATTCAAACATTTACTTATTTATACACAGCCAAGTTGAATAAGCATTTTATGGAAGGCACATTTACGAAAGGGCTTTCATTGGTATCAGAAATAGAAGTAAAATTAAAAGAGTATGAATTGTATCTCGATCGACATCGAGTGTTGGTTTTCTATTACAAATTGGCTTCGTTAATTTTTGGCAGTGGTGATAGTGAAGGAAGTATTGATTATTTAAATAAAATTATCAATTTAAAAGTTGATCTAAGAACCGACTTGCAATGCTATGCTCGCTTACTGCATTTAATTGCACATTATGAATTAGGTAATTTTGATTTACTAAAATATTTATTAAAATCGGTGTATCGCTTTATGGCTAAGATGCAAAACTTAAGTACTGCCGAAGAAGCTATGTTTAGCTTTTTAAGAAATGCGTTTAATGCGTCTCCTAAAAAATTACAACCATTATTTGAAGCATTGTTGTTTAAATTACAATCCTTATCGAACGACCCATTAGAAACGAGGGCGTTTATGTATTTAGATATTATTTCTTGGCTCGAGAGTAAAATTCAAAAAAAGCCAGTTCAAACTATTATTCGGCAGAAGTTTTTAGCAGCAGGGAAGAGATAAGATTATTGAATTATTAATTACAATCGTCTTTTCGACGAGTTCGCTTGTGAATGAGGAGAAATCTCATCAATTTAAAACTGATTATTATAAATGAGATTTCTCTCCGCCAAGGCGGATCGAAATGACACGATAAACATAAACCTTATAAACAAAATACTTTGATACCGTCTTTTCGACGAGTTCGCTTGCGAATGAAGAGAAATCTCATCAATTTAAAACTGATTATGATTAATGAGATTTCTCTCCGCCAAGGCGGATCGAAATGACACGACAAACATAAACCTTTTAAACTCCGTTAACCTTATAAACCGCTTATTCCCTTTTTGTTTAAACAGTAAATAGCGTTTCATAAAAAGTTGTAGATTTAACATCTATTTATAATGAAATATTAATGTATGAGTAACGGAGAAAAATATAAAAGGCGCTCCTTTTTAAAAACATCGGGGGTATTGGCATTGTTTGCCGCTATACCACCTTCGCTGAGCGCTTTTTACAAGGATGCTAAGCAATATTTTGTACCAAAAAAAATGATGAAACTCAAAGTTTCTATCAATAAAAAAATATATGAAATAAACAGCGATAGCCGAACTACCTTATTAGATTTATTGAGGGAAAACCTTCAATTAACTGGCACCAAAAAAGGATGTGATCATGGACAATGTGGAGCATGTACCGTACATATTAATGGTGAAAGGGCACTAAGTTGTCTAACCCTTGCTGCAATGATGCCCGGAAAAGAAATTACCACCATTGAAGGCTTAGCTAACGGAGATCAACTACACCCTATGCAAGAAGCATTTATTGAATGCGATGGTTTTCAGTGTGGATATTGCACTCCTGGTCAAATTATGTCGGCAGTGGCATGTGTTAAAGAAGGGCACACCCATTCTGTAGCAGAAATAAAAGAGTTTATGAGCGGCAATCTTTGTCGCTGTGGTGCTTATAACGGTATTGTTGAATCTATTCAAAAAGTTGCAGCCAAATGAAACCATTTAATTTTATAAAAGCAGAAAGTTTAGAGAGCGCTTTAGCTCCTCAAAAAGAGACGGCTCAATATATTGCTGGTGGTACCAACTTGGTTGACCTCATGAAGAAAAATATTGCGCAGCCGAATGCCTTGCTCGATGTTAGTTCAGCATTACCAAATAAAGTAGTGAAAAAAACATTGGGTATATTAATAGGAGCAATGGCTCGTAATAACGCCGTTGCTAACGATCAACA
>JBKJQV010000044.1:0-3865 GCA_046593815.1 Sediminibacterium sp.
CCACCAGATTTTGATATTTTTTGGAATAACACAATGGACGAACTTGCAAAAGTTGATCCTCAATACAAAATTACAAGAGATGAAGAGCTAAGTACTCGGTACAATGATGTTTATAGAGTTGATATGATGAGCTTCGGCAATGTTCCCTTTTTTGGCTATTTATCGGTTCCCAAATTACCAGGGAAATTTCCAGTAGTACTAGCTTATGGTGGTTATAAAAAAGATGTGCCGCCTTTATTATTTGGAGATTTTATTTGTTTTTCCGTAAACGTTCGCGGATTAGATAAAAAAACTTTTGAGCCTTTTAATCCAGATAATAAAGAACAGATCATATTGAATATAGAAAATAAAGAAGATTATGTATACCGGGGAATTTATATGGATTGTGTAAGGGCGGTTGATTTTATTTTTTCTCACGGAGATATGAAAATGGATTTAACAAGAGTTATTGCTTTTGGAGGCAGTCAGGGAGCAACACTAGCGTTAGTTGTGGCAGCATTACTACCAAACAGAATAAACTCGGTGGTTGCCAGCAACCCAGTTTTTTCTGATTGGAAACACACTTTTGATGTTTTAAAAAGAAAACCCGAAATCAAGTTTCCTATAAATAAGATAGTTGATTATATAGAGAGAGACAAGCAAGTTACGGAAGCTCAAGTTTTTCAAACCTTACATTATTTTGATTTGCAAAATTTTACACCGAAAGTTAAAGCTTCAGTAAATTATGCGGTTGGATTATTAGACGAGTTCGTTCCACCGGGCAGCGCATTTTCGGCATATTTTAAGCTGAGCCCTTATGCATTACCCAAAAGTGAATTATATGTTTTTCCTAAATTGGGACACGAAATACCAGCAACACATTCGGCTTATATAGGTATTTGGTTTACCGAGAAAGCCGTAAAAAGCAATAAAAAATAAGTACTATATGCGCAACTATTTAATCATATGGTTTTTAACTGCAATGCTGCTTTCGACAACAACCATTCGTGCCGATTTTCCAATAGGTAAAGGAAGAACTGCAATTATAGGAACATACAATTATTATTTTTCTAACAAATACTTTGACAATGAAGGAAAAATAGTAAATTATTCGCCTGGGGACAGCTATCAAGCACAGGCAATTGGGTTGAACTTTGCACATGGAATTGGAAGAAACGTAGACGTTATGCTTTCGGTGCCAATAGCAATTTTAAGTAAAACCGGAGCTGGAATTAAAACGTTTAATTCGGGGCTAGGTGACATTAATTTAGGATTTTCATTTTATTTCCCATCCTCAGATTATAAAAAATATTTTACCATTAAAGTAAATGGTATTGTTCCCGCATATTCTAATCAAGATTCAGCTAAACCCTTTGTAGGATATGCATCAAAAGGAGCTTCGGTTGCCTTGAACTATTCATTTACTCCATTCAGCGAAGGATTTGCAATTATTGAAGGCACCTACACTAGGTTCTTTGATGATAAAGAGGGCCCTAGTCAATATAGGGGAAGTCTTTCTATTGGGAAAACAATTAATCAAAACACATTTTTAAGCTTTAATTTTAATCACCAGATTTCTGTTAGTACCAATACTAGTTTCAACACAAATATTGCAGTAAATAAATATTTTTCTGGAGGAACTCTTTCGGTTGGATTAAGTAAACGTATTACAAGAACAATTACGCCCGCCGCTACGGTTTTTTATACTTTATATGGTAAAAATTTAGGGCTAGGTGTAGGTGCTAATTTTACTCTAATCATGCGTTTGCCATAGAAATCAGATATGAGAAAAAGCGCCAAAATAATTAAAAAAAACACAACGATCTGTTTGTTTTTAGTAATTGGCATATTTTTTTTTAATATAAAGCCAATAGCTGGTTTTCAAAAAAAAACAGCAATCAAAGATCCAGTTGAATTAAGAATTCTTCCAACTAGAAAGAATGGCGTCTTTGATAAAAAATCTCTGGTAAAATATAGTGCTCGTATAAAAAATAATTCAAGAGAAGAAGAAAACGGTTGGCTAGTTTATAAAATTACAAATGAAAAAAACACAATAATAACAACGGGCACTATAGAAATAAAAGTTGCCGCTAAAAAAACCATAGATTCTTTTATTGAAATACCTTTTGATACGGAAGGGTTTTATAAAATTGATTTTTCTGTTAAACTAACCAATTATTCGGGCGAGCTTAACGATGTCTTTTCTTATTATCCTAATGGAAAGAAAAGTAAAAAAAGCCCTATCTACGAAAATCGCGATGCCAAAAATTTGCAATTTCTATCGTCTGCAGAAAACGAAGTATCGGAGAATAAAATAGACAATACTAGCATAACAAACATTTCATCGGAAGAAGTAAAAGTAGAGGGAGAAATTTTAACTGTAATAAAACCAAAAGTAAAAAACGGTGTTTTTTCGAATGGAAATAATATTGTTTATAGCGTTAAACTCAGCAACACATATAAAACAAAACAAAAGGGAACGTTCACTTTTATTTTAAAAAACGACAAAGGAGATGCTTTGGCGCAAAAAACAATACCAATTAAAATAGCCAAAAAAGGAACCAAAGTATTTAAAATTACTTCACCCCCAGTAAAAGAACCGGGTATTTATGGAATTTCGGCCGCATTGAACTTAACAACATATGATGATACTACGAAACATGCATTTGCATACAAAGTAAATAATATAAGTACACCCTACAACAAGCCACCTGATTTTGAAGATTTTTGGAACAATGCAAAAGCAGATCTTGCGGCAATAGACCCTAATTATTCAATTAAACTAGACGATAGCTATACAACTAAGTTTCATAAAGTGTATAAAGTAGAAATGAGTTCTTTGGATGGCGTGAGAATTTTTGGATGGCTATCTATTCCTCGATTGCCTAAAAATTTTCCCCTGATTATTGGATTACAAGGATATAAAGTAGAATTAAAGCCATTGTATTATGATAACTTTATTGGATTTAATATAAATACAAGGGGGATAGAAAAAAACTGGGGCTTATTTAACCCAGAAAATATAGAACCATTTCTTTTTAACATCGAAGAGAAAGAAAAATATATGTATAGAGGTATTTACATGGATTGTTTACGAGCAATTGACTTTATTTTTTCTCAAAAAAAAATGGGATTCGACCATTCGAGAATACTACTATTTGGTGGAAGCCAAGGGGCTGCGCTATCAATAGTAACAGCGGCACTTTCCGGAAATAAAATAAACGCGATTGTAGTTGACAATCCAGTTTACTGTGATTTCCATGAAAGCTTTAAACTTAAGGCAAATAGTTTTTACGATAACTTTCCTGTAAATCGTATAGTAGAGTATACTCAAAAAAATCCTTCAATATCAACAGAAGTTTTATTAGACAACCTGAGCTATTTTGAGGTACAGAATTTTATGCCGCGCGTTAATTGCTCTGTATTATATGCAGTTAGCCTGCTTGATCCATTAGCCCCCGCCGCAACGCTTATTAGCGCATATAATAAGTTAAGGCCATCTACGCTTCAAAAAAGTGAAATTGTTATTTTGCCTAATCTAGGACACGAAGTTTCAACCGATCACAAATACTATTCATTAATTTGGATGAACGAAAAATTAGTTCGAAAACGATAAAACTACGGATAATTGTTTTGTCAACTAATTAAGTGGAACTTACAATGAGGAAGCTTATTTATTTAATCAACAGCAACAAACAACTTTGACAATACTAATTCATTGCTGTAACTTGTTCAACTTAAAAAAGCAACTATGCGTTGGTTAGGAAATAGAGAAAGCGAAAATGTAGAAGACAGAAGAGGAAGTAGCGGTGGTAGACTCGCTGTTGGCGGAGGAATTGGTACAATTGTGATAGCGGTAATTTATGTTTTATTGGGAGGCAATCCG
>JBKJQV010000158.1:0-13755 GCA_046593815.1 Sediminibacterium sp.
ATCAGTTGCTGCAATTGAAATAATTTTTGGCTGATTGTTATTTTTAAATAATTTTATTGGACCATTATTTTGACCACTCAGTAACGAAGGTTGATTATTTACAACAATCTCAGCTAAACTCCTGCCATTCCCATTGATATAAAAACCACTTTCCAAAATAGACAATGGTTTAAATTCTCCTTTTCCATTTCCACTTAAAATTAGCCCATTAAATGCATCATATCTTCCTAAATATGGCGCCATTGAATATTCATTTCCATTAAGGGCAATATCAATATTTCCATCACCATTAAAATCTTTGGCAATAATTCCATAAACAGGAGCCAACTGAGCTTGAACTGGTAATGGATGTACAATAAAATTAAACTGCCCTTTGTTTTCAATCCAACAGGTATTAAAATTAACTACTGCAAGTTCTAATGCTCCTTTCATTATTTCGGGAGAAAATACTTCCTGCATAGTTGATTTAGCATAAGAAGTATAATTAGGAAAACGTTCTTTCATTGCTGTCATTTCCCTAATAAATTCGTCCCTTCCTGCAATCGGAAATTCTTTGATTGGTCCATTTATTGTTGATGGTAAAAATGAACTAAATACCGCATCAAAACTGGTATTGCCATCAAAATCTTTTGCATAGGCTTTAATTGGAAATTGCGTGGTAGGTTTTAAGTAGCCGTTCTGTCCAAAATTTCCAACTACATAATCCATATCTCCATCATTATCTATATCTGCAGCTGTAATACTATTCCACCATCCTGTTTCACTTTGTATATTATTATTTACTTTAACCAATTTATTTCCTTGGTTTTGTAGAGTAATAATTGATCCCCATTCTGTTGTAATTAATAAATCAATTTTATTATCGTTGTTTATATCAGACCATACAGCACTTGTAACCATTCCAATATTTTGCAAATCGGTTGCTACTTTGTTGGTTACATCTGTAAATACTACTTTCCCGTTCTTTGAATCATTTCTATACAAAAAACTACTCGTTGGCGATGGGTATCGACCTGGTATAACTCTTCCCCCTATAAATAAATCTAAATCGCCATCATTATCATAATCAGCTGCAACTATACAACTTTTTGTTGCTCTGTTATTTGTTATATCAATTACATTTTCTGTGAAATTTCCTTTTCCATCATTTAGAAAAAAATGATCCATATAAGCTTTCGATTGAGGCTCATTTTCAGCTCCACCAGAAACTATAAAAAGGTCAAGATCATTGTCTCCATCAGCATCAAACAAACACAATCCAGCATCATCTTGTAATTGTGGAATTAATTTGTCTAATATTTTTTTCTTACTAAATTGTCCAGCTTTATTCTGCGTAAAAATAGTTGCACTAAATGGAGATCCACCACCTGTAATGAAATCTTCTAGTCCATCTCCATTAATATCTCCTACAGCCATAGATGGACCATATTGAGTTAGTTTATGAGGAATTAACCGTTGAATATCAAAATCAATAAAATCTACTTCGGCATATTGATAATTAATTCCTGCTTGCGAAGTAATATCTGTAAACCAATTACCAGTTGCTTTTAAAGATAATAGTTGTTGAGGGTTTGAATTAGCATTGGCAATATTCACAGTTAAAGTTTCATCTGCCTTTGGATGTAGAATAGTTTGATGTTTATTACCAGGCCATTCAACTCTAATAGAATCGATAGAAGCATTTTTTCCTAATCCAAAGTGGGCAATATTTTCAATAGTAGACAGATATCCTCTGTATGGGCTGTTCTCATAAGTTTGATGGCTATTTTTCGAAAACATATGAACAAAAGCACCAGTACCATTAATATTATTTGAATCTCCATGAAATTGAACACGAATAAAATGCTCTTTCTCTTTTTGTTCGTTCAAAGTATTTTCTAAAAAAGTAATTGGCATATTAGTGTTGTTTACAATTACATCAATATCTCCATCTCTATCAAAATCTGCATAGGCCATACCTGCAGAAAAAGTTGGAGTGTTCCAACCCCATTCTTTTGTTTTATCAGTAAAAGTTAAATCGCCATTATTATGAAAAATATTATTACTAATTTTTACAACTGGTAATTGTTTTAGTACTTCTTCTAAAGGTGCATTAGCTACAGCATTTTTTCTGTAAGCCATGAAATCCATATCCGACATATCTTTTGGCAAACCATTGGTAATTAATAAATCTCTAAATCCATCATTATCAGCATCAACTAATAATGGAGCCCAACTCCAATCAGTTTGAGCAACACCACTGTAATAAGCAATTTCACTAAATACTGGAATACCAATTGAATCATTTTCTTTAATAGAGAAACCTTGGTTTAATTGCAAGGTATTTCTTGGATATTGATACATATAACCAAAACGATCGGAGTTCTGAAAATTTTGATAATTCATATCTCCATGCATCATTTTCTGTCTGAAATTATCTGCAGGCATCATATCTGTTTCGATGATGTCTGCTTTTCCATCATTATTGATATCGGCAATATCATTGCCCATTGCATTTTTGCTTGTATGCTTTAAATAATCGGCACAATGATCGGTGAATGTTCCGTTTTTATTATTGATGTATAAAATATTACTCGACAGATAATCATTGCTCACATAAATATCTTTCCAGCCATCATTATTAATATCGGCAATACTTAGTCCTAATCCGTGCCCTTCAATTAAAATACCTGCTTTTGCTGAAACATCTGTAAATACCGGGTGTTTTAAGGTTTTACTAAAATTATTTTCTAATAATTTATCGGTATTGGGCCATGTTCCATCTTTTCTTATTGGACGAAATTCATTAGGATAAGTGCCATCTAAATCATTCAATAAAAGGTATACATCTAAGTCACCATCATTATCATAATCAAAGAATGCTGCCATCTGTGTGTTGCCAATAATATTCAAACCATACTCTTCAGCCATGTCTCTAAATATTGGAAAACCAGTTGTTTTGCTAATACCTAGATTAACATACAATATATTTTTTTTACTGTTGCTGTCTGGTAGAATAGCCGCACAAACATAAATATCTAATAACCCATCATTATTAATATCTATTATACTTGCGCCTTTGCTCCATTTTGCATTACCTTCTACTCCAGCATCTTTAGTAATGTCTTCGAAATGTAAATTGCCTTTATTAATATACAGTTTATTAGCTACTTGATTGCCTGTAAAATAGATATCGGGTAACCCATCATTGTTAAAATCACCGATGCCTACACCGCCACCATTGTTAATGTATTCGTAATTTAAAACATTTAGTTGTTGGCTTTCTGTTATTTGATTAACAAACTGAATACCTGTTTTTTCAGCACTAACTTCTCGGAACAAAGCTTTGTGTTGATTGCAAGCAATAAAGGGGGATAAAATAATTAAATAAAAAAAGTATTTCATGAAAGTTTAATGAATAAATTTGGCATAGTTATTTACTTGCAAAATAAGCATTATGAAACGATTACTCGCCATTTACACAATACTAACATTTCTTTTTTTTATAAATTTGAATGCTCAAGATCCTTGGAAAATTTCAACAACTACAATCAATCCAGCTAATTATTACGGTATTACAGTAGCCAATGGTATGATTGGTGTTGTTTCATCTCCCGAGCCATTTAAAGTTAAGGATGTAGTATTAGCTGGTGCATATGATCAATATGGTAGAGGAAGAGTTAGCAATTTCTTGCGCAGTTTTAATCTGCTCAATATGCAATTCGGAATTGATGGAAAAAATATTGCTGCAAACGATGTGCAGCATATGAAACAAGAATTGGATATGAAGCAAGCTAGTTTTACATGTTCATTTGATTATGGCGATAAAGCAACAGTAAGCTATACTTATTATTCTTTAAGGCATTTACCTTTTACTGTATTAATGGATATAACAGTAACTGCTAAGAAAGATATATTGATGAATACAGCAAGTGTGATGGAAGCACCAGATGCATTAAAAGATGTACAAAATTATTATAATGAAATTGATCGACCGCATGTAACTATAAGCCTGCTTACTTCTTCGGCTAAGAGCCCTACTGGTAAATTATTAATGTGCGCTTCAAATACTTTTCTTTTTTCAGAGAAACATGGTGATGAACCAAGGGTAATTCATGAAATGTGGGACAACAATATGCATTTAATGAAATTCAATAAAAAAATAAAAGCAGGTGAAACATATCGTTTTTCTATTGCTGGATCTTCCATTACTAGTGCTCATCATGATGATCCTTTGAATGAAGCTGAAAGAATGACCATTTTTGCAAAATTAGAAGGAAGAGAACGTTTACTTGATTTTCATACTAAAGCTTGGGAGAAATTATGGGTAAGTGATATTAAAATTGAAGGAGATGATCAATCTCAACAAGATATTCATAGTATGTTATATCATTTGTATTCTTTTATGAGAGCAGGAACAGACATGAGTCCATCCCCAATGGGTTTAAGTGGTTTGGGATATAACGGCCATGTTTTTTGGGATACAGAATTATGGATGTATCCTGCAATATTGGTATTGCATCCGGAAATAGCTAAAAGCCTTGTAGAATATAGGTTTCAACGATTAGGAGCAGCAAAGAAAAATGCGTTTAACCATGGTTTCAAAGGGGCGATGTTCCCATGGGAAAGTGCTGCAACAGGCGTAGAAGAAACACCCGTTTGGGCATTAAGTGGACCGTTTGAGCATCATATAACTGCATGTGTAGGTATTGCAGCTTGGAATTATTATTGTGTTACACAGGATAAGGAATGGCTTAAAGAAAAAGGTTGGCCAATATTAAAAGAAACTGCTAATTTTTGGGCAAGTAGGGTTGAAAGAAATGGACCAGGTAATTTTGATATTAAAAATGTTGTAGCTGCGGATGAATGGGCAGAGAATGTAGACAATAATGCGTGGACCAATGGATCAGCAAAGGCAGTATTAAAATATGCAACTGAAGCAGCTAAAATATTGGGAATGGTTGCTGATGCGGATTGGATGCATGTTGCTCAAAATATTCCAATTCTAAAAATGGAAAATGGAGTTACTCGAGAACATGCTACTTATATTGGCGAAGGAATTAAACAAGGAGATGTAAACCTTTTATCTTATCCTTTAAAAGAAGTGAGTGATCCCAAACAAATAAAGAAAGACCTAGAATATTATGAAACTAGGGTGCCTACAGAAGGTACTCCAGCCATGACACAAGCAATTTTTGCTTTATTATATGCTCGATTGGGTGATGGCGAAAAAGCTTTTCATTTTTTTCAAGATGCATATATCCCTAACTTAAATCCACCCTTAAGAGTAATTGCAGAAACCAAAGGCGGTACTAATCCCTATTTTGCTACAGGGGCAGGCGGTATTTTGCAAAGTGTAATGATGGGTTTTGGTGGATTAGAAATTACTCCAGAAGGAATTACACAGGTTAAATCATCGTTACCTCAAAAATGGAAAAAACTCACCATTACTGGTGTTGGTATTGATAATAAGACATTTGTAGTTAAATAAATTTTTCCTAATTTCGAATTGTTGAAAAAAGTACTTGCCATAATAATGCTAGCTTTTCTACTCTTTAATTGGGGTGGCTATAGAATTGTATCTAATTATTTTGAAGATCGTTCAGAAGAAAATTTTCAAGCAGCTGTAGACCAAGATTTATACGATGAAGCGGCATTATTACATATAAAAGTATCATCTAATTTACCCTATACCAATAGCTCTCCTGCTTATGAATCTGCTAATGGTAATATTGAAATTAATGGTGTTTCATATACATTTGTAAAACGCCGTTTTATTAATGATTCATTGGAACTTTTATGTATTCCAAATGCAGAAAAAACTGGAATTAGAAATGCAAGAGATAACTTTTTCAGACTCGCCAATGACTTTGTAAGTAATAATTCTAATAAAAAATCAAATTCTTCACATCCACATACCAGTAAATTTTCTGTTCAAGATTTCTCTGATCATCATTTCTTTTCTTGGCAGTTTAGAAGTGGTGAGCCTTTAAAAATTAAATGGACAATAGTTAGGTATCATTTGGGTGATGATTTCACTTCTCTTCAAGAGCGACCTCCGCAAGTTTAATGCAGGTTCATTAAGCATTTTCACTATTCACTTTTCAATTTTTTATATGAAGAAGACCTCTATTGGCCTTGTTATTATTGTATGTATGCTTTCCTGTAAAAACAATAATGATTACAAGACTTTTTTACATAATCCAACTTTATTTAGTGCAACAGTTCATGAATTGAACACGGTTGTAATGGGCAATAATTTCCCTCCAATGGTGGCATCTCGTAATTACACATATGCAGCTATTGCTGCTTATGAAGTAGTTGCTGCTGCTTATCCTCAACAATATCAATCTTTAGGTAATCAGTTGAACGGATTAAAAACTGTTCATTCGCCAAAAATTACTGAGGATGTTGATGTTGAACTTGCCTCATTGTTAGCGTACATTAAAGTAGGTGAAGCTGTTACCTTCCCCGAAGGGAGTATGAAGGAATATAGTGATAGTATTATTAGGGTTGCAAAAGAAAAGGGACTTTCTAGTAAAATAGAAAAAGCCTCTATTTTTTTTGCAGATAGTATAGGTATGGAAATTATTAGATGGAGTAAGAAAGATAATTATTTGCAAACCAGAAGTGCAGAAAAATATGCAGTGATAGATATCCCAGGAAGGTGGGTTCCTACGCCACCATTATATGCCTCAGCTGCTGAGCCTCATTGGCAAGAAATCAGGCCAATGGTATTGGACAGCGCTGGAGTTTTTGCTCCAATACCTCCTCCAACTTTTAATATCACTGAAAAAAATAGCAAGTATTATCAAGAGGTATTGCTTATTAAAAATGCGATTGATAGTCTAACACCAGATCAAAAGCATATGGCTGAATTTTGGGACGATAACCCTTTTAAAATGAATGTAGTTGGACATGCAATGTATGGCAGTAAAAAATTCTCTCCTCCGGGGCACTGGATGAGTGTTGCAGGGATTGCATCACAAAAAGCCAAAGCTGATTTTGCAACTACAGTTTATGCTGCAACTAAAACTTCCATTGCTTTATTTGATGCGTTTATTCAATGCTGGTATGTAAAGTATAAATACAATACTGTTCGTCCCGAAACGGTTATAAATAAATATATGGATATCAATTGGAGACCTTATTTGCAAACGCCAGCTTTTCCTGAATATACTTGCGGACATTCTACAATTTCATCATCTGCCGCCGAAGCATTAACAAGTGTATTTGGAGATAATTTTCAATACACTGATTCTACTGAAATTGAATTTGGTATCCCCAATCGCTCTTATAAATCGTTTAGAAATGCGGCTCAAGAAAATGGTTGGGCTAGATTTTATGGTGGACTTCATTTTCATAATTCATGTATTATAAGTACCGATATTGGTCAAAAAGTGGGTCAACAAATTGTTACACGCTTGTCAATGAAAAAATAACGAACATTATTTATTATCAAAAATTAATCATGAAAAATATATTTTTAATAGCGTTACTATGTATAATTCTTATACCTCACTCTAGCGCACAGGGTTGTGTTGCAATTAGGGGAGCAGGAGGAGCTTCCTGTGGTTTGATGGGTCAAATGAATCATATTGATACATCAGGTTTTACTTTTACTGCCAATACAAGGTACTTTCAATCATTTAGGCATTTTGTAGGAACAGAAGAACAAAAACAAAGGGTGGCAAATGGCACAGAAGTAATTAATCATGCATTTAGCATGGATCTTGGGTTAACAAAAATATTTAATAAAACATGGAGCATGTCTTTGTATGTGCCAATCATATCTAATACTCGGTCTTCATTATATGAACATGGTGGTTTAACAAGGCATACAACAAGTTCATTTGGGTTGGGTGATATTCGTGTTGCAGGTTATGTATGGTTAACAGACCCTGCCAAATACCATCGCTTAAATATACAGGCAGGAGTAGGAATTAAATTTGCTACGGGAGATTATAAATACACCGATCGTTTTTATACTTCAACTGGCACAACAGTCTTGGGGCCTGTTGATCAATCAATTCAATTGGGAGATGGAGGTACTGGAATTACAACTGAATTGAATATTTATCATCGGTTGAATCATAAAACAAACTTGTATGGAAATTTTTATTATCTGCTAAATCCAAGAGAGCAAAATGGGGTATCTACTGCAAGAGGTGGAACTAGTTCTGCTTCTACAATTTCGTATACATCAGATATAATGAGTGTGCCAGACCAATATCTAATTCGTGCAGGATTAAATTATCAGGTAAACGCTTTTACTCTTTCTGGTGGATTACGATATGAATGTATTCCTGTAAAAGATTTAATAGGTGGAAGCGAAGGCTTTAGAAGACCAGGCAGCATTTTAACTGCCGAGCCCGGTATTACTTATATGTTTAAGAAAATGAATCTCTATGCATATGTTCCAGTAGCATTGGTAAGAGATAGAACACAAAGTATACCAGATCAAATTAGAACAAAACTTACTGGAGTGTATGCACAGGGAGATGCTGCATTTGCAGACTATTCTGTAAATATTGGGTTTAGTTATAAATTTTAATGTGATTCAAAAACGCAAAACTGGTAGGGTTCCATCATTAAGTATTCATGGTCGGACCCTACCTTGTATTTTTTCTCTGTCCAATAATCATACAATTCAGTAGGTGCCGATCCATTTTCTTTAAAAGTATACCATGTTACAAATGCTGCTTTATTGCTATAGTTAAAAAGGCAATACAATTTATTTTTACCTAGTGTTCTTAAAAATCCAACAACATGAATATTATGTGGACTAAGCCATTTTGTATTTTTCTGATCTGCAATAACTGGTAATTTATTTCTTATTTGAATTAATCTGCTTGTTGCCAAAAAAATTCTTGATTCTACACTATTTAATTTAGCAATTTTTGAATTCTTATTCCAATCAATTATTGGTCTGTGCATCCATCTGTTGTCGTAATTTTTCGCATCATCTTTTAAGTAAGAATAGTCATTTGTGTAGCCAACTTCATCTCCATAAAATAACATGGGAATACCTCCCACAAACATTGTATTGGCTTGCATTAAAATTATTTTATCAATAGATTGATCAATTGCTAACAAATCAGCATTATTAATTGCTTTTTCTAACCCACATAAGGATGCTAAACTTCCGCTAATTCTTGCGTCCTGTGTTTTTGGATTTACCGAAAACAATGCACCAGAAGCAGTTGAAAAAAAATGGTTTCCTGAATAATATTCTTTTAAAAATTTTCTATGTTCAAATGCATTAAACCCAGCAGCAGCAATTATTTGATCATCATATCCCAAACCAATATCATCATGGCATCTAGTGTAAGTAATCCAAGTTGTACCAAGAGGCTTTTGTTGTAAATCGTTTTGGGCAGCAAGCATAATTCTTGTATCTCCAGTTGCTAGCGCATCCCACTGAACAGCCATTTGAGTAGCATTATAAGCAACATCACATTCTTTTGCAATAAATTGATCTGTTCCAAAATATTTGATAATTTCTTTTGGTGCAACAATTGCTTCACCCAATAAAGCCATACCAGGAGTAGCAATGAGCACTGCTTGCTTAATTAATTGGAGTAGCGTATGCGCTTCAGGTAAATTTTGACAACTAGTTCCTATTTGTTTCCAAATAAATGCAGGCGCATCTATTCTTAATATATCCACTCCTAAATTGGCATAGAAAAAAATGTTATCAAGCATATCTATAAATACATCAGGATTGGAATAATTCAAATCCCATTGGTAATTATGAAAAACAGTCATTACCCATTTATTACATTCTTTATTGTATGTAAAACTGCCAGGGGCACTCTCCGGAAAAATCTCTGGCATGGTTTGTTCAAATTGATCAGGTATTGATCGATCATTGTATAAATAAAAATAATCTTGGTATTTTTTATCTCCTGCTTTTGCTTTTTTTGCCCATTCATGTTGATCAGAAGTGTGATTCAACACTATATCAATCATTAGGTACATCTTGTTTTCTTGTAACCTTTGTTGAACTTCTTTAAAGTTGTTTAAAGTTCCAAAACGAGCATCTATTTTTCTAAAATTAGCAACCGCATAACCTCCGTCACTTTCGTCAACCGGACTTTCGAATATTGGCATTAAATGAATAAAATTAACACCCAATTTTTTTAAGTAGTCTATTTTAGTGGAAAAGTTGGAAAGAGTTTCAGCAAATCTGTCTACATACAAACTCATACCAGTAATTTGGTTACTTAAAAACCAAGTACCTTTATGCTCTTTCTCAACATCTTTTTTAATTAATTCATTGGATCTAATAAGATGAGCCTTAATAATAGTTTTTAATAATTCTATAAATTTAACTTCAGCATCTTCACGAGATCCATATATTGATTTGTACAATTCAAACAATACTTTGGCATTAGCAACAATGCGAACAAAAAAGTGTTGGTCTTTTCCATTCGTATCTAATTTGTTTTCATTACAAACAGCTATAACAGTTTGATGAAGTTTAAATTGATTCACTCAACACTAATTATTTAATTAAAAATAGTAACGTTCAAATGCGCAAAAGCTTCCATTGCGCCAAGGTATTCACAAGTACGTGCACCAGCTTTATTGGCATTGACAATTATTTTTTCCCATTCAATAAAACCCAGAGCATTAATTTGGTTCTTATTAAAATTACTTAGTTGAAACAATACAGCTCCAACAAAAGCATCACCAGCACCAGTTGTATCAACAGGTGTAATGGGTATGCTTTTAATAATATATGGCTCACCTTTTAATCCAATTAAAGTTCCATCCTTACCTAATGTAATAGCAAAAGTACTTTTTGTTTGTGCTAACAATTGTTCAGTTGCATTTTTAAGTGTTTTGGTATTTGTTAACAGCATGGCTTCTTCGTCACTAACTTTAAAAAAATCACAATATTTTAGAAAATGCCATGATTGATCAATAAAAGTTTGGGTATTATTTTGAAAAAGCAAGTGACGATAATTTGGATCAAAACTGATAAAAATATTGTGATAAATAGCTTTTTCTAATAAATGTAAATAGGCCGTTTGTAATGGTCCAGATAAAAACGCAGTGGCAGAACCAAAATGAATAATGCTTACATCGCGTAAATCTATTGCATCAATATCATCTTTAGATAATTGGCCATCGGCACCTCTATTAAAAACAAAATCACGTTCACCATTTTCCATTAATGAAACAAAAGCAAATGTGGTAAAATGATTATTGTCGGTTAGCATCGATCTAGTTACTACTCCAAACGAATTCATCACATCTATCAATTGTTTTCCAAAAGGGTCATTGCCTACTTTCGCGGCTAATTCAACATTACCTCCTAAAGCAGCAATTGCTGCAGCAACATTTGTGGGGGCGCCTCCTGTTTTTTTTAAAAAATTATTCCCCTCAGATAATGATTGCCCTGTATCGGTACAAATCATATCTATCAATGCTTCACCTATACATAGTATTTTCATATTAGAGTTATGAGTTATGAGTTAAGAATTATGAGTTATAATTTGAAGTTGATAATTTTTATTTTTTAATTCTTAATTCATAACTCTTAATTATTCTTTAATGTCCTCCGCCTTGTAACACAATTTCCTCCTCCAAAGGTTTTGCATCTTTAATAAGCATTGTTGCACCACATGCTAATAATAATAACACTCCACCAAATGCAATTGCTTTGCCTGGATCATTATTTAAAAAATGATTAAGGATAAAACCAAAAGTAGTGGTTTGTAAAATCATTGGAATAACTATCATCATATTAATTATACCCATGTATACTCCATATCTTTCTTTTGGAATATCATTTACCACCATCAGATATGGTACACCCATCATACTTGCCCAAGCAATTCCAAAACCAGCCATAGGGACAAATAATAAATATTTATTTTCTATGTAAGGAAAGAATAATAATGCAATTCCTGCCATTAGTAAACAAATAACATGTACTTTCTTAGGACTGAATTTTTTTGTCATGTACACTAATCCAAAAGCCGATAAAAAAGTAATTATATTATACCATCCGTTTACCAATCCAGCCCAACCAACTGCTTCTTCGTATAAACTTTTATTAGCTTGTGGAGAAGTTTTCCAAACAGATTGTGCAATGCTCTTGGAAGCGTTTTGCCAATAACAAAATAACGCATACCATTGAAACAAATACACCAACGATAATTGCCACATTACTTTTGGCATATCAGCAATTGCAGAAAAAATTTCGATGAATGGCTGCAATACGCCTTTCTTGTTGGCCCTAAGTGCTGCAAGCTCATCATCTGTAGGTGGAATTTCTGGTGTTTTTGTAATACTCCACAACACAGAACTAATAGAACAAACAGAACCTAAAAAGAAAGAACCAAAAACCCAATAAGGAATTGCACCGTGTTTACCCGGAATATATTTTTGAAAAATGAATAATGAAATATTGGCCAAAGTAATTCCTAGTCCAGTAAAAAAACTTTGTGTTAAAAACCCGCTTGCATGTTGTGAGGGCGGCAATTTATCTGCAATAAAAGCCCTGTATGGTTCCATAGCAGTATTGTTGGCTGCATCTAAAATCCAGAGTAGTCCACCAGCCATCCAAAGAGAACTACTGAAAGGATAAATAAATAAACATAAACTGCAAAATAAAGCGCCAATAAAAAAGTATGGTTTACGTCTTCCCCATCTTGGATGCCATGTTCTATCGCTCAATACTCCAATAATGGGTTGAATAAGTAGACCAGTCATTGGTCCAGCTAAGTTTAATAAAGGAATTTGATCTGGTTGTGCGCCTAAAAAATCGTAGATGGGGTTTACTGCGCTTTGCTGTAAGCCAAAGCTGTATTGAATTCCAAAGAAACCAACGTTCATGTTGATGATCTGCATGAAACTAAGGCGAGGCTTAAAAATCGACATATAGCAATTGTTAGTCTTTAAAAATAACGAATTGAACGAACATTTTTTTACTAATTATATTTATTATTAATTGCAAACGATTGCAGCAAAAATCAATTCAGTCAACTATTTTTACATATGCAACACGCTTTCTCCTACGATAAGAAAAAAGTTATACAAGCTCTACGTTATCATTTTGTGCAACGCCCCGAATTAAAAGTATTAATTGTATTAGTGAATGTATTTGCTATTGTTTCTGCATTTCTGTTTTATACCAAAAAAATCAGGCCAGAACCTTTTTTATTAGGCTCATTTATTTGGTTAATGCTTATGGCAACTTTTTGGTATTTTTTACCTAATAACATTTACAATCGTTCATCTACATTTAAAGACCAGTTCACCATTTTTTTTAACGAGGCTGGAGTTCGTTTAGAAACTGAGCGAGGAGAAACTTATTGGGAATGGAAAAAATTTAGCCACTTTTTTGAAAGCCCCCATTTTATTCATCTTTATTTTGATTCAAAATCTTTTTTCATTGTTCCGAAAGATGGGATGCTAGAGGAGTTTAAGCATGATTTAAGAGGAATTCTTAATAAGAGTATTGGGCATTAAGTTATTAATTATTGAAGACAATTAAATTGCGAAAGCATCAGGTCATTTCGACGACTTCGCTTGCGAAGGAGGAGAAATCTTATGAAAAATAAGGTGTTTTAACTTGATGAGATTTCTTTCTTCAATACTTCTTACTATCAAACAAAACAATTCCTAATTCCTAATTCTTAATTCCTAACCCCTAACTCATAACTCCTTCTCCATCACTACATGCTCAATTGTTAATTCTACAAATGGTTTTCCACTTATAGAATATCCTAATTTATCAAAAAAAGGAATTGAAGTTACGCG
>JBKJQV010000162.1:0-15475 GCA_046593815.1 Sediminibacterium sp.
AAAATACAAGGGAAACCTTAATTGATACCTTTCATTTAAAGCAGCGAAATGTTGATAAACCTGCTCTGCCTAATTATAATTAATTATAGATTGCATCACGATATTTAGCATTGTAACCTCTTAATAATATTCCTACATTAACCAAAACTAAGTATATGAGAAAACTAATGTTTTTACTCTTTCTAATTACTATTGTTGCATTGGCTTGTTCAAAAGGCGGCGATTCTGTTGCAACAACTACTCCTCCAGTTACTCCACCCGTTACACCACCAGTAACTCCACCAACACTTAACTGTAGTGGAGTTGATAGTAAATTTGGAACAGTAATCTCTGTAATTGTTCAAAACTCATGTGCAATTGTTGCATGTCATAATGCTGGAAGTTTTAATGGCCCTGGTGCATTTACTAATTTTACTCAAATTAATGCATCGGCAGCTGCAATTAGAAATGCTGTTGAAACTGGTAGAATGCCTAAAAGTGGTTCTTTAACAACTGCACAAAAACTAGCAATTTCTTGTTGGGTAGAATCGGGTGCGCCTAATAATTAAAAACCATCAATGAAAAAACGGATAAAATGGTTGTTATTGATTATAATTTTATTATTGGGAATTACCTACGTTTGGAATGAGTATAATCGAACACAAAAAAGTACTTTAGATATTGAAGCTATTACTTCCTCAACTACGACTGCTATTGTAAAGGAATTTGAAGTTGATGAATCATCCGCAAATAAAAAATACAATGGTAAAGTAGTTTTAGTAAAAGGCATTATTCAATCAATTGATCTCAATGATTCTACTCAGCGAGTCACTTTAAAAGGAGAAGTAAGTGGAGTTATTGGTGAATTAGAAAAATCGGAACGTAAAAAAGCGAGTCAATTAAAAGTAGGAGACTCACTCATTTTAAAAGGAGTTTGCACAGGATTTTTAATGGATGTAATTTTAGTCAGGACAATTATAGTAAATAAATAAAAAATATGAGAAAAGTATATTTAATTATTATTGGAATTGTTTCGATTTTTATTTGCAATGCTCAAAATAGATTAATCACAAAATCAGCTATAATTGGTTTTTATTCCAATGCACCATTGGAAAATATTGAAGCCTTCAACAAGTCTGGTATATCGGTAATAGATAAAGTTACTGGGCAACTTGAATTCAGTATTTTATTAAAGGGGTTTACTTTTAAAAAGGCGTTAATGCAAGAACATTTCAATGAAAACTATGTAGAGAGCGATCAGTTTCCTAAAGCTGGATTCAAAGGAAAAATTACTGATCAAACAAAAATAAATTTTACAAAAGATGGTATTTATAACGTTCCTATCACAGGAATGTTAACCCTACATGGAGTTACAAAGGAAGTTATTACTTCAGCTACAATTGCTATTCGTAGTGGAATTGCTGAAGGTGAAGCTTCTTTTAATATAGATATTACAGATTACAAAATCAAAATACCATCAATTGTAAAAGACAAAATTGCTAAAACAATAAAAATTACTGTTAAAGCAATATATCAAACACTTTAAATTTTTTTATGAAAATAATTTTAAGCACTATATTTTGTTTTTTCTTAATTCCATCACTTCATGCTCAAGATTTGTTAAAAGGTATAGAAGATTCTATTCCTAAAAGGGAATTTGTTTCAGGTGCATTTAAGTCTACAAGAGTAGTAAATACTCATTCAACTGAAATGCTTGGTGCAGGAACAATGGATTTTAGAATACTACACAGATTTGGCCCAATTAATCAAGGGTTTGATCAATTTTTTGGACTTGACCAAGCAACCATGCGTATGAGTTTTGATTTTGGTGTTACCAAAGACTTAACCCTAGGTATTGGCAGATCCACATTTAAAAAAGATGTTGATGCTTTTGTAAAATATAGAATTGTTCAACAATCCAAAGGACCAAAATCAATTCCATTTTCTTTAATTGCAGTAGCTGGGCTTTCTACCTATACTTATAAAAACCCAGATCCTACAAAACCGTTTACTTTTAGTGATAGATCGGCATATTATTTACAAGCAATTATAGGAAGAAAAATGAGTACTAACTTTTCTATGCAGTTGAGTCCAACATTAGTTCATAGAAATACGGTGCTATCAAATGATGAGAAAGATATTTATGCACTAGGATTTGGCGCTAGATATAAAATTTCTAAGCGAATGGCAATAATTGTAGATTATTTCTATGTTGCAAATGGCTTGCCAAATAAAATTGGTACAAATCCTTTATCTATAGGTTTAGATATTGAAACTGGCGGACACGTTTTTCAGCTGAATTTTTCTAATACAGCGGGTATGAATGAACGTTCATTTATAACAGAAACCGTAAATAGTTGGACCAAAGGCGAGATCCAATTTGGCTTTAACCTCTCTAGAATTTTTAATATTCGCTCTAAAAATTACAGGATAAAATAAATTGACTAAATGGTTTTTAAAAAAGATTATGTACCTTATAACTATTATTAATTGTTACTCCATCTCTAATAGTTGATTTATGAAAAAATTAATGGTTCTCCTTATCCTCATAACTGTAATAGCAATTGCTTGTTCAAAAGGAGGCGACGCTGTTACCACACCTCCTCCAACTACTTTAGATTGTAGTACAATTGATAGTAGATATGGAGCAGTGGTTTCGGTAATTATTCAAAATTCTTGCGCAATTAGCGGTTGTCATAATGCGGGTAGTTTTAATGGCCCAGGTCCGCTTACTAATTATACACAAGTAAAAGCTTCGGCAAGCGCAATAAACGGTTCAGTATCTGCTGGTACTATGCCTAAAGGATCTTCGCTGTCAGTTGCTCAGAAAAACGCAATTGCTTGTTGGGTTTCATCGGGAGCATTAAACAATTAAGTAATCTTACCTAAGAAGCTTTTCTTGGAGTTACAGAAAATCCATTACCTTTTTTAGAAGAAGAGAAATTTTTATTACCCATTGCTCCGGTTGCTTTTCCAAAAGTGCTAGCCGGACCAGCAGGTTTAGTAGTCATTCCAGATGCCGATGTTGGTTTTTTTGTAGCCTTTCTACTTGATTTTGCTTTTCCCATTTTAATTAATTTGAATAAAGTTACTGATTTTTTATTTTTGTGATACTGTAATTAGATAGACGGGAAATTTATTTACAAAAGAATTAATTGATCAAGTTAATTCCAAGATGAATCAAATGGAGTATACCCTTTTAAAACAAAGGAATACTTTGCAGAATTGCTTACTCCATATTTACCCTTTTTGGTATAAATAGCAATTGCTCCGCCAAACCCTGTAGTAGAACTATATTGAAAGGGAGGACGAAATACTTTTAACATGGCAATATCTCTTGGGAAAATGATCGTATGCTCTCCCGGTAACACTTCAAATTCATCAATAAAAATTGAGCAAACTTCTTCACGCCATTTAAATTGTGATTGCTAAATAATTATTTTTGGTTTTTTGAATTGGAGAAAAATAAAAAGAGGCTTTGTCTTGAAACAATTGATTGCATAATTTCCTTCATCTATATCATCATCTATATGCAAAGCTGCATTTAGTTCTCCTTCAATTAATGGGTAACGAAACTTATACCTTTTATTGGTTTTTATATTATCAATCCATGAACAGTAGCAGCTTTAAGTTTGAGTGCTTGATAATAAGGAACGGAAACATGTATTTCTAATGAATCACCTTTTTGGTAAACCTTTTTAGATAATTCTACTTTTAAAGAATCCAAAGCATATAAATGGTAATTGAGAATTAAAAAAGCAAATAGAAATATAGATTTCATACAATTTTTATTTCAATTCAATTTACATGATTATCATTAATATAATTAATCCCTATGAGTTATCTTTGAAAAATAATTGTTAATAGTGGTTTATGAGAAGACTCAGTAATTTGGCAGAAACTTTAATAGGAAGTGAAATAGTAAAATTAGGTAATGCCATTAATGAACGTATCCGCAATGGTGAAACCATTTATAATTTCACTATAGGAGATTTTAATCCTTCTATATTTCCTATTCCTGTTGAGTTGGAGCAACTAATTATTGAATCGTACCAAAAACATTATACCAATTATCCAGCTGCGGAAGGAATATTAGAACTAAGACAAGCCATTGGGTCTTTCATTAAAGAATGGGAAGGACTCGATTTTAGTCCTTCTGAAATTCAGGTAGCTTCTGGTGGGCGTCCTTTAATTTATTCTCTATTCAAAGTAATTGTTGATAATGGAGATAAAGTAATATATGGTGTTCCATCTTGGAATAATAATCACTATGTGCATTTAACAGATGGAGAACATTGTTTAATAAACTGTAGCCCCGAAAATAATTTCATGCCGACAGTAGCAGATATTAAAGCCAATATAAAAGGAGCAACACTAATTTGTTTATGTACGCCACAAAACCCAACAGGAACAACACTTTCAAAAGATTCGTTGACTGAAATATGCGAATTAATAATAGAGGAGAATAATCAACGTAGTGCTGATGAAAAGAAGTTGTATTTAATGTTCGATCAAATGTATTGGACCTTAACTTATGGCGATACTGTTCATTACAATCCTATTGCTTTAAATCCTGCAATGAAGCCTTATACTATTTATATAGATGGGATTTCAAAAGTATTTTCAGCAACTGGTGTTAGAGTAGGTTGGGCACTCGGACCAGAAGATGTAATTGCTAAAATGAAAGCAATATTAAGTCATCTTGGTGCTTGGGCGCCTATGGCAGAACAGAAAGCCGTAGCTAAGTACTTGCCAATGAAAGTAGCAATTAGTGAATACTTGGATCATTTTAAAGCAGAAATTGAAATAAGGCTTCAAACTATATATAAAGGATTTATTGCATTAAAAGAGAAAGGGTTTAATGTAGATGCTGTTAGTCCTCAAGCAGCTATTTACTTAACTATAAAAATAAATTTAGTAGGGAAGAAAACAGCCGATGGTAAATTACTGCAAACTCAATCGGATGTAACTTCTTATATTTTAGGCGAAGCAAAAATTGCAGTGGTTCCATTTTCGGCATTTGGAGCTGGAGCTGAAAGCAGTTGGTACAGATTAAGTGTGGGTACTTCTATAAAAGAGGAAATTCCTACTATGTTGAGTAATTTAGAGATAGCCTTGCAAAAACTAATTTAGTTTTTGTTATTGATGAAAATAAACGGCTTGTTGGGGTGGTCTTGTAAAATTTTTTTAACTAGATGCTCTTTGGAAATTATTTTTCTGCGATTGATATCAATTATTTCATTTGCCAAACAAAAACTACTCCAATTTTCAACAGGTACTAAAATCAGGTTTAATATCTCTAGTTGACGATCAATTTCAACTTGTGAAAGATGTTTAATATTAGATAAAACAAGTAAGTCTCTATTCATAAATAATACCTAATTAATGTTTGGGACAACCACAGTATACGGTTTTCTTAGATTTTTGAAAAATACCGCAAGAACTCGTTACCAACATAGTAAGTAACAACAAAACAATAAAATGGTTTATTTTCAACTTCATATTATCCTACTAAATTACTGAATTTGAGTTCACATAAAAAATATACCATTTTAGTTGCCCCTTTAGATTGGGGCTTGGGGCACGCAACTAGGTGTATTCCTATCATTAGAGGCTTATTAAATAATGGGCACAAAGTGATAATAGGTGCAGAAAGAGCCCAGCTTATTCTTTTAAAACAAGAATTTTCTGAACTCAAATTTGTTGATTTGCAAGGCTATCGAGTGAAATATAGTAAAAGCAATGTTTTTTTTGCGTTGAAGCTTATTGCTCAAATACCAAGAATAATTAAAACAATCTCCAAAGAAAATAAATGGCTTAAACAAATTGTTCAGGATGAAAAAATTGATTTAGTAATTGCTGATAACAGATACGGATTTTACCACGAAACCATTCCTTGTATTTTTATTACGCATCAACTCACTATTAAAGCACCTTTTAAGTGGTTAGAGCATTTGGTTCAATCGATTAACTATAAATATATTAATCGATTTAACGCATGTTGGGTGCCAGATATAGAAGGTGTTCCAAACGTTGGAGGAGTTTTGTCTCATCCCAATATAATGCCAGCAATACCAGTTAAATATATTAATCTACTTTCTCGGTTTGAAATTAAATTAAGTGAACAAAAATACGATCTGTGCATTTTATTATCCGGTCCAGAACCTCAACGTACTTTACTTGAAGAGAAATTATTAAAATCCATTGCAACAATAAATGCATCTATTTTATTGATTAGAGGCCTTCCAGAAAGCGAGCAAATACTTAATGTTCATAGCAATGTTACAGTAGTAAATCATTTAAGCACATTTTTATTGGGAGAGGCAATACAACAAAGTGAATTCATTGTATGTAGAAGCGGCTATACCACTATAATGGAGTTATTGGCACTAAAGAAGAAAATGATATTGATTCCTACTCCATCACAAACCGAACAAGAATACCTTGCCAATAATTTAATAAATCAGCAGCT
Organism: Sediminibacterium sp.; assembly: GCA_046593815.1. Taxonomy (GTDB): domain Bacteria; phylum Bacteroidota; class Bacteroidia; order Chitinophagales; family Chitinophagaceae; genus Sediminibacterium. The sequence continues at coordinate 6,452 of JBKJQV010000162.1, forward strand.
TGCAATTTCAACTTCGCAAGCTAATGTTGATTTAAATAATTTACTCCATCAAGCTAAAACATTTGAATACAAAACTATATCTGTGAAACAATTTGATGAAAATAGTATTAATCAACTCATACAAATTACAGTTTCTTAATTACACAACTTACATTTGTACTGAATGCAAAATAAAACTAAAGCATATCTTGCAGTAATCGGTGCCAATTTTATTTTTGGCAGCAGTTATGCAATAGTTAAATACATCACTCCCTCAGTAATACATCCTTTTGGCCTCAACTTTGTACGTGTTGCTGTTAGTATTATTTTGTTCTGGACATTATTTTTATTTAAACCAAGTAAAAAAACAATCGATAAAAAAGATATACCAAAGTTTATATTATGTGGCCTCACAGGAATTGTGATTAATCAAATATTTTTTATAAAAGGACTATCACTTACTACTGCAATACATAGTTCACTACTTTCCTTAGCCACGCCAATTTTTATAACAATTATTGCAGCATTGGTATTAAAAGAAGGGTTTACTACTTTAAAGGCAATTGGATTGGCTTTTGGCATAGGAGGAGCTTCTTTATTAATTATAATGAAAGACAATACTATAGTTGGAAGCGATATGTTATTGGGCGACATAATGGTATTAATAAATGCTATCTCTTATGCTTTTTATTTAGTAATGGTGCGTCCTTTAATGGAAAAGTATTCTGGTATTCAAGTTTTAAGATGGGCTTTTACCATTGGAGCCTTAGGAATATTGCCATTTGGGTTACCTCATTTTTTATCAACCAATTGGTCTGCATTTAGCATTAGTCAATTTGTAGCCCTAGGATATGTTGCAATTGCTACAACCTTTCTTGCTTATTTATTAACGGTCTATAGTGTTTCAACAATAGGTTCATCTGCAACAGGTGCATTTATATATACTCAACCTTTTTTTGCAACTATAATTGCAACATTATTTGCAGGAGAACATTTTAATATTATTAAAGCAATAGCTGCCTTATTAATTTTTACTGGGGTGTATTTAGTAAATTTTAAAAAGTTAGCTACCGTGCCAGCTTAGGATAATCGAAAAACCAAAACTCCTTTTTGCAAGTAATAAATTCACTCCATTCAGTTATATGAAGTTTTACAGCAAACACTCCACAAGTAGGCATATTGTCAATTTGAGTGGTTCCTAATGAATTAACAAAATCTGTAATGCCCGGATTATGTGCAAAAATTGCGATAGTATTTATTAAAGGGTTTGTTTTTTTAATTACTTGGTAATACCGTTCTGGAGGTGCATGGTATAATTCTTGTTTTTGGATGATATCATTTACGGTTTTTTGAAAAGCTTCAGCAAAATAAGTAGCAGTAGATAATGCTCTTTTTGCAGTACTTGAAATAAATGTATCAATCAAGATAGATCTTGCAGTAAGTCTTCTTGCCATTTCTGGAGCGTCTTTAATTCCTCGTTCATTCAGTGGCCTATCAAAATCGTCTTGCCCTAAATTAGCCCAACTACTTTTGGCATGCCTAATTACCAATAATTCTTTCATAGCGAAAAGTTACAAAAAATGCCTTGTACATTTGTATCAATGGCAATTACTAAGTTAACTATTGAAGAATTTTTACCTCTCATTAAACATCATCCAGTACTTGATGTTAGAAGTACTAGTGAATTTAAACACGCCCATATACCCTGTGCCATTAGTTTTCCGTTGTTTACTGATGAAGAAAGAAAAATAGTTGGAACAGCCTATAAGCAGGAGTCTAAGCAAATTGCTATTAAAATTGGGTTGAAATTTTTTGGTAAGAAGATGGTAAAGATGGTTGAAGACGCCGAAGAAATTACAAAAAACAATCAAACTGTTCTCCTACATTGTTGGCGTGGGGGAATGAGAAGTGCAGCTGTGGCTTGGTTATTAGATTTGTATGGTTTTGAAGTTTTTACATTAATTGGAGGCTATAAAGCGTATAGAAATTGGGTGCTTCAACAGTTTGAAAAAGAATATCCAATAACTATTATTGGCGGTTATACTGGATCTGGAAAAACAGAAATATTGCAGGAGCTTTTAAAAGTTGGACAACAAATGATTGATCTAGAGTTTCTTGCAAGCCATAAAGGCTCAGCATTTGGCGCACTTGGTCAAAATCCTCAACCAACTCAAGAACATTTCGAAAACTTATTGGCAAATGAACTTTCAGAAATTAAATATGATACCAGATCAGTTATTTATTTAGAAGATGAGAGTCAACGCATTGGCGAAGTAACTATTCCATCAATATTATTTAAACAAATGCGCGAATCTAAAGTATTTTTTATAGATATACCTTTTGAGGAGAGATTGAATTTTATTATTGCCAACTATGGAAAATTTAAAAAAGAAGAGTTGGTAAATGCAGTTATTCGGATCAAGAAAAAACTAGGTGGCTTAGAAACTAAAACAGCTATCAACGCTTTAGTTGAGGACGATATAAAAAATTGTTTTGTGGTTTTATTGCAGTACTACGATAAATTATATCAAAAGGGTTTGTTGAAAAGAGATCAACCACAAATATTGGTTCAAACCATTGAATGCAAAGAAGTAGATGCGATAAAAAATGCACAAACCATTAGCCAGTTATCCATTTAGAAATAGTTAGGAAACCCATCCAACTCATAGCCACAACAACAAGCCATCCTGCAATTATTAGCCAAATAGGATGACGATAATTATTGACCAATCGTTTATTGGTTGCTGCAATTAAAATCACTGCTAAAGCAACAGGTAAAATCAAACCATTTAATGCACCAACTGTTACTAGAATTTTTATAGGGTTACCAATAATATTAAAAATGAATGTTGAGAGAATGATAAAAATGGAGATAATTACTTTTTCATTTTTTTCAATTACAGGATGAAAAGTTTTTATAAATGACACAGAAGTATAAGCTGCACCAATAACAGAAGTAATTGCTGCACACCAAATTACTACTCCAAAAAAACGATAACCAATTTCTCCAGCAGCTAATTTAAAAACCGAAGCGGGAGGGTTGCTTGGGTCTAACGAAACTCCTTTTACAACAACTCCTAATGCCGCTAAAAACAATAAAAAACGCATTGTTGCAGTTACAACAATTCCGGTAACAGCACTTTTATTTACATCGGGTAATGAAGCTTGTCCCTTGATGCCAGCATCTAATAAACGGTGACCTCCCGAAAAACTAATATACCCACCTACGGTTCCGCCTACTAATGTTACAATAGCTAATGCAGAAATTTTTTCAGGAAAAAAACTATGATGTATAGCAGATGCTATCGGTGGGTTTGCTTTGAATACTATATACAGTGTTAGAATGATCATTAAGATGCCGAGCAATTTTGTAAATCCATCAATTGCTTTACCAGCTTCTTTATTCCAGAAAATTAATAAAGCAACTATGCAACTTAATAGGCTACCATATTTAACATCTAGCCCAGTTAATACTTGTAAACCAAGTCCACTTCCACCAATATTGCCGATATTAAATGCTAAACCTCCAATAACTATTAATACCGCTAAAAAATATCCAAGCCCTGGTAATAAATCATTCGCAATTAACTGTGCTCTTTTTTCTGTAACAGCAATTATTCTCCAAATATTCAATTGAGCACCAATATCTAATAAAACAGAAATAACAATTACAAAGCCAAAGCTTGCTGCTAATTGTTGTGTAAAAACTGTTGTCTGAGTAAGAAAACCCGGACCAATTGCCGAAGTGGCCATTAAAAATGCAGCACCTGTAATTGCCGAGGAAGTTTTTTTACTCATGCCCCAATTGTTTTAAGATTAATATTATTATTGATTAAGAAATGGTGTAGTGATTTAGCAAAATCAACAGCATGATCTCCATCACCATGTATACAAATGGTTTCGGTAGTAACAGGAACTATTGAATTATTAATTGTTTTTACATTTTGGTTTTGAATCATTTGCAAACATTGCTGAAGAGAATCGTCAACATTTTTAATAATTGCATTTGCAATTGATCTTGGTGTTAGTGTACCATCAGATTGATAGGTTCTATCTGCAAATACTTCTGCGGCGGTATCTAAACCCAATTTATTTGCTTCAATTAATAATTCACTATTACTCAATCCATAAACAATCAATGATTCATCAACTTCTTTTATTGCAGCAGCAATAGTATAACTCATACTTGAATTGATTGCCGCCATATTATACATTGCTCCATGCGGTTTTACATGATGCAGTTTGGTTCCTGCTTGTTTGCAATAATCTTGTAATAGCGTAATTTGAGCTGCAACTAAATCATACAATTCAGTATCCGATAATTGTATATTAATTCTTCCAAAATTTTCTTTGTCGTTAAAACCTGGATGTGCACCAATTGCATTCTTATTTTTTATGCAAAGCTCAATTGTTTTTTTAATGATGTCTTCATCACCAGCATGAAAACCACATGCAACATTGGCTGAACTTATATATCGCATCAGTTCAGCATCATTTGTATAGCCTTCTCCTAAATCACAATTAATGTCTATGGTATGCATCGAGTTGTAAGATACAGGCATTCTTTAATTGTTGCAAATGTTGCTTATGATCATGCAATAATTTTTCGGAAAACTCAATTGTTGTTTCACTAAAATATAAAAGGTCGTTTGAACTTTTTTGAGCAAGATTAGAAAAATCAGCACTTATTATATGTCCAATTCTTGGATAACCACCTGTTGTTTGATGATCGGCCATTAATACAATGCATTGTCCAGATGGTAACAATTGAATAGTACCTCTTGTTGCTGCTGTAGAAATCATTTCTACATGTTGGTTTAGTTGCATGGCTGGTCCACTTAATCGATACCCCATCCGATCACTTTGAGGTAAAATTTTAAATGATGATGAACAAAATAAATTCTTAGATTCATCACTCAATAAATTAAACTCATTGCCTTGTATAAAACGCAAAGCATGGTTTGTATAAAAAATTGCTACAGAGGCTTTCCAAGGGAGTATTGAGCAGCTACCATTCGAAACACTTTTAATTGATTTGATATTTAGATCAATTATATCCCCACCTCTAAAAGCTCTTCCTTCATACCCTCCAGCTCCTACTTTTAAATTAGTACTATTACTGTTGAGCCATTCGCTTAAATTAAATCCACCCTGAACAGATAAATAACCAATCTGTTTTATTTTTTTTGAAGAAAATTGTAAAACCGAATTAGCAGGAACAAATACAGGCTGGTTAATTGGGATTGAAATTCCATCAATTTCAGCATCAAAATTGGCACCACTTAATGCAATAAAAGTGGAATGGTTAAATTGAATTACTGGTGCTGGAAAAAAGAATTCTATAACGGCTTCATCCAATTTATTTAAAACCAAAGCATTGGCAACTTGCATAGCACGTAAATCCATTGCTCCACTCGGATTAATACCCAAATGCTGAAAACCAAAACGGCCAGCATCCTGAATAGTAGTTAATAATCCGGGTTTTAAAATGGTGATGCTCATTGATTTTTTTCTTTTTTAATTTTGTCAAATTCGCTTATGTCGATTGAATAAAATTGAACCTTATCCCCTGGTTGTAAAAAGCACGGAATTTCTTTAGATACATCAAATATATTAAGAGGAGTTTGCCCAACTAGCTGCCATCCACCGGGAGAGTCTAAAGGATAAATACCTGTTTGCTCTCCTGCAATTCCAACACTTCCTTTGGGAACAATTGTGCGTGGTGTAGGTTTTCTATTGATCCGTATTCTTTCATCAACAGATGCCATATACGGAAATCCTGGAAGAAACCCAATCATATAAACTGAATAAGTAGTAGCAGTATGAATATTCATAATCTCTTCTATAGAAATGCCAAGCGTCAACGAAATTTCTTTTAAATCTGGAGCCAATAGTAAATCGTAACAAACAGGAATATCAATGATTCTAACGTTGGGAGGAATTTCTTTTGAGGATTGAAGTTGACTAATTATTTTTTCCTTCATCGATTCAAAATTGGAAATAAGCGATGAAGAATGATTGAGTATAGAGCAGTCGTAGCAAACGGTTAAACTAGCATATGCTGGGATAATATCTGTCACGCCTTTTATTGGATTCATTTGCAATTGATTAAACAATTGCATCACCTTTTTATTGGTAGCTCCATTAATGGAATTCCCAATTTGAATAGTTAAAGCCTGATCGCCTAATGGGTAAATATGGTATGTAAGTTCATCCATATACGAAAGGTAGCCATTACTTTAGGAAGTTTTACCAATCATAAAATCCTCTTTTGTCAAATCAAATTCTGCCTTATCTTTCAGTTATAAACTAACATATGAAACCAATAATTGCTTTTTTTCTATTAGTTGCTTTTGCTAATGAAGTCTCAGCTCAAAATGATCCTAAGTGGATGCGTTATTCAGCCATTTCACCCGATGGAAAAACCATAGTATTTACTTTTAAAGGAGATATTTATAAAGTGGCAAGTGCTGGAGGTGCTGCAACTGCATTAACTATGCATGAAGCACATGATTTTATGCCAGTTTGGAGTCATGATGGTAAAACCATTGCTTTTGCTAGTGATCGATATGGCAATTTCGACATTTTCACTATTTCAATAAATGGCGGAGAAGCCAAAAGAATAACTTATCATTCAACATCGGAGTATCCTTATGATTTTACTCAAGATGATAAGAATATTATTTTTGGATCATCAAGAATGGATTTAACAACTAACCGCCAGTTCCCTACTGGTTCTATGCCAGAATTATATAGTGTTGGTGTGAATGGAGGAAGACCAACACAATTATTAACCACTCCTGCTGAAGATGTAAAAGTAAGTAAGGATGGTTCTAAATGGATTTATCATGATAAAAAAGGTGGCGAAAATACTTGGAGAAAACATCATACATCGGCAATTACTAGAGATATTTGGGTATATGATGTAAAATCAGCAAAGCATACTAAAATCACTTCTTTTAATGGAGAAGATCGCACGCCAATTTTTACTGATAATGAAAAGGCAATGTTTTATTTAAGTGAGGAAAGTGGCAGTTTTAATATTCATAAAATGAATTTAGCTGGTGGCAAAAGCGAGCAGCTTACCAATTATAAAAAACATCCGGTTCGTTTTTTAAGTGCTGCAAATGATGGTACTATTTGTTTTGGATATGATGGAGAATTGTACACCATGAAATCAGGTTCATCTCCTAAAAAAGTAGGTGTAACTATTTTAGCAGATAATAGAAAAAACGACGAGCAACTAATTAAGGTTTCAACTGGAAGCGGTATTAGCGTTGCTCCTAACGGAAAAGAAGTTGCGTTTCTTTTTAGAGGTGAAGTATTTGTTACTAGTGTTGATGGTGGAATTACAAAAAGAATTACCAACACACCAGAGCAAGAATTGAGTGTTGGTTTTTCTCCAGATAGTAAATCAATTATTTATTCTTCTGAAAGAAATAATAAGTGGAGTGTTTACGAATCAAAAATTGTAAGAGCAGATGAGCCTTATTTTTTCACATCAACATTAATTAAAGAAACAGCAATTTTAGAAAATTCAAACGACAATACGCAACCTTTAATTTCTCCTGATGGAAAAGAAATTGCATTCGTAGAAAACAGAAACAATGTTCGTATTTATAATATTGCTTCAAAACAATCACGCACTATTTTAGGGACTAATCAAATTTTTGCGTTCATAGAAAATGATCAATATTATCAATGGAGTCCTGACAGTAAATGGTTATTGTTCGATTATTCGATTCCTGGCAGTGCAGTTGGAGAAGTTGGATTGGCAAGTGCCGACGGTAAAAAAATTATGAATATTACAGAAAGTGGATACAATGATTTTAGACCTAAATGGGTACTAGGGGGCAAGGCAATGTTATGGCAAAGCAATAGAGATGGATTGCGGGCAGCAGCTATGAGTGGGGGTGCCCAAAGCGATGCTTATATGATGTTCTTTACTCAAGAAGCTTTCGACCGTTTCAAATTAAATAAGGATGAATTTGCTTTAGTGAAAGACATGGAAGAAACTAAAACAAAGGCAGATACATCTAAAAAGAAAGTAGTTGTAAAAGATACTGTAATTGTTGAGTGGGAAGGACTATCTCAGCGCAAAACAAAAGTTACTATTCATTCTTCTTCTATGAGTGATGTAATAGTAAGTAAAGATGGAGAAACATTGTACTACTTAGCAAGATTCGAAAAAGGAATGAATTTATGGACTACCAATTTGCGAACTAAAGAAACCAAAATGCTGGTACCTTTAAATGCTGGTGGTGCAAGTATGGCTTGGGATAAAGATCAAAAAAATATTTTTATTAGTAGTGATGGTGGAATAATAAAATTAGATCCTGCTACTAGTAAACAAGACAGAATTGGTATTAATGGAGAAATGATGGTGAATGCTACAGCCGAACGTCAAGCAATGTTTGATCATGTATGGCGCAGAACTAAAAAAACATTTTACAATAAAACATTTCATGGAATTGATTGGGATAGCTATAAGCCCGACTATGATAAATACATATCATCTATTGGTAATAACTATGAGTTTAGTGAAATGCTGAGTGAATTATTGGGAGAATTAAATGTAAGTCATAGCGGGAGTAGTTACGGAAATTTTAATCCAAATGGCGATGCTACCGCTTCATTAGGCGTATTTTATGATGGTAATTTTAAAGGTGATGGAGTAAAGATTGAAGAAGTAATAAAAGATGGTCCATTAGATAAAGCTGGTATGAATATCAAAGCGGGTACAGTAATAGAATCAATTGATGGAGAATCAATTACTCCTGATAAGGACATAGCCCAGTATCTAAATAGGAAAGCTGGCAAAACAGTTTTGTTGTCTATTATAGAAGGATCTACAAAGAGAGAACTTACTGTAAAAGCCATTACTGGTGGTGAAGAAAACGCATTACTCTATAAGCGATGGGTAAAAAGAAATGCAGATGAAGTAGAGAAACTAAGTGGTGGTGCTTTAGGTTATGTGCATATTCCTGGAATGAATGATGGGGCATTTAGAAGCACATATGAAGATATCATGGGAAAGTATTTTGA
>JBKJQV010000323.1:0-2596 GCA_046593815.1 Sediminibacterium sp.
GTTTTAAGTGTAAATGTTTTTTCTCAGGAAAAATATACAATTAGTGGATACATTAAAGATTCACTAAGTGGAGAAACTTTAATTGGAGCAAATCTTGGAGTGAGATCGGGCGGTAAATCAATAGCAACTAACGGCTATGGTTTTTTTTCTATTACTTTACCAAAAGGAACTTATCAAATTGTTGGAACCTATATTGGGTATCAGTCTAAAGAACTTTTAGTTGAATTAAACAGCAATAAGGAAACTAATTTACTGCTATTACCGAATTCTGCTATTATTAGTAATGTTACAGTTACTGCTCGAAAAAGAGATAATAATATCAAAACTGCTCAAATGGGCAAATTTGAATTGAATGTTAATACAGCCAAAGCATTACCAGCTTTTTTAGGAGAAGTGGACATTTTAAAAACATTACAATTGCTTCCAGGCGTTAGAAATGCCGGAGAGGGAAATGCAGGATTTTATGTTAGAGGGGGCGGGCCAGATCAAAATTTAATACTCCTAGATGATGCTGTAGTATATAATACTGGTCATTTATTTGGATTCTTTTCTATATTCAATGCAGACGCAATTAAAAATGTTACATTAATCAAAGGTGGAATACCTGCGCAATATGGTGGACGACTTTCTTCAGTTGTAGATGTAGCCATGAAAGAGGGAAATAGAAATAAAACTCAGATTGATGCGGGCATTGGATTAATTGCATCCAGATTTTCAATTCAAGGACCAATGTTTAAAAACAAAGCATCATATATTATTTCTGCAAGAAGAACTTATATTGATGCATTAATAAAACCTTTCATTAAAAAAAGTAGCGACTTTTATGGTTCAGGATATTATTTTTATGATTTAAATGCAAAGTTTAATTATGAGTTTTCTGAGAAAGATCATTTGTATTTGAGTGGCTATTTTGGTAGAGATAAATTTGTTTTTAATAATGCTGCTCGTTCTTTTAGTACATTAATTGATTGGGGTAATTCTACAGCAACTCTAAGATGGAATCATGTTTTTAATAAAAAATTATTTTCTAATACTACTCTAGTTTACAACGATTATAAATTTCAATTAAATGGAACTCAGAATAATTTTAAAATAAATTTATCTTCGGGAATAAAGGACTTTACAGCAAAAACAGATGTTGACTATTTTCTTTCAACTGAACACAAATTAAAATTTGGAGCCCAATATACTTTCCATACATTTTTACCAAATATTTTAAGTGGCAATCAAGATAGTGTAGTATTTGCGCCACAAAATGCGAGTAAAAAATATGCTAATGAATATGCAGCATACATTCAAGATGATTGGGAAATAAATTCCAAATTAAAATTAAATGTTGGTGTTCGATTTAGTTTATTTCAGCAAGTAGGCAAGTATTCTAATTATAAAAGAGATGTAAATGGAAATAAAACGGACAGTACGTTTTATGCAAGTGGACAATTGGTAAAAAGCTACGGCGGAATTGAACCTAGAGCTACATTCCGATATGCTTTTAATGAAACAGCATCTATAAAAGCAGGTGTTACTCGTAATCTTCAATACATACATTTGGTTACCAATGCAGGCTCAACATTACCTACAGATTTATGGGTGCCAAGTACTTTGAGAGTTCAGCCTCAAATAAGCTGGCAGTATGCTGCAGGTTATTTTAAAAATTTTAAAGAGGGTATGTTTGAAACTTCGGTAGAAGTCTATTATAAAACAATGCAAAATCAAATTGAATATAGGGAAGGCTATACCCCTTCTCTTAAAGATCCAGAAGAAGATTTTGTATTTGGAAAGGGATGGAGTTATGGAGCTGAATTTTTTGTGAATAAAGTTAAAGGGAGGTTAACTGGTTGGATAGGATATACTTTAAGTTACACATGGAGACAATTTAAAGATTTAAATAAAGGGGAAAAATTTCCAAGTAGATATGATCGTCGAAACGACCTTTCATTTGTAGTAAATTATGAGTTGAATAAAAAATGGAGATTGTCTTCAGTTTTTGTATATGGAACTGGAAGTGCTATTTCTGTACCAGAACGTTTTTATTTCATAAATGGCACATTATCACAACAGTTTAGTAGTATCAATTCATATCGAATGAATCCTTACCACAGATTAGATATAGCTGCAACTTATACACCTGTTCATAAAAAACAAAGAAAATATACCGATAACTGGGTATTCAGTATTTACAATGTGTACAGTAGACTTAATCCTTATTTTATTTATTTTGATCAACAAGGATCTGTGGTTCAAGGAAATTTAGAAGTATCAGCTAAACAAGTATCACTGTTCCCAATTATACCTTCAATTACTTGGAATATAAAGTTTTAGTTCGAGTTATTTTTTGGGTATGTATTCTATGACCACTTTAGCATTACGTGATTCATTAGAAGCCAAAAATAACTCATATCGTTTCTTGCCTGCAGTAATTACCATCAAGGCTGTATTAGGTGGAATATCGCCTAAGTTTTCTGCAACAATAATCAATTCATGTATGTTATCTGTAACCGAATTTTTTATAGAGAATGAAATTGGTTTAAGTTCTAATCGGCCATTTTTAATGATTAAAATATTATTGTGATAAACTGAAATAGTATCATTGTCG
>JBKJQV010000089.1:0-14069 GCA_046593815.1 Sediminibacterium sp.
TGTTGAGGATTTTGAATGGGAAAATAATTGTAAAAACTAATGGTAGTTCTTTTGAACTTTTCTTCCATTAAAAGCGCTTTGAGCTCTTTATTCGAAACACGATTATGTAATACTGGCATACAAGTAAATTTTAGACATAAGCATAACCTATGTTCCATTGAAAAAGGAGTCGCTTGCAGGGCAACCAAAATTCACTACAAAAATACTAATTATTGCCCAAATGGAATGGATATCTTAAACCCACTTGGCTTTAATCCACTTTGCTCAAAACCTTGAACAAAGTCGACCCGAACTAATTTAAATATATTTTCAAGGCCAATAAAGTATTCAAAATAGTTTGTTCCATTATCCACATACAATCCATTTGCACCTGTTACGAGAAACCAATTGAGCTTTTTAAACCCAGGAATTTTATTAGTAATAAAACCATTAAAATGGTGTTCAACAAAAACAGATGAATTAAAAGAAGCGGTATTACTATACCTATAATAACCAGCTAATTGAAAACTATTTAAATACGTTGAAGAGAAAGCAGTTTGGTTACCCAAAAAATGTTGATAATCTGGAATAAATGCTTTGTTGGAATTAATAAAACCTCCAGCAACAATATTATAATTAACCCGCCCAAATAGCTTGAGATTTAATGCGTCATTAACACTTAGCCTCCAACGAGTATAATCTACATCACTTCCAAAAAATCCTTTTATTCCTTGAGTAATACTTGCATTTATTGTAGGGTAACGAGAACCGATATTTACTTTTCTATTGGGGAATTCTATATATTTAGATCCTGGTCGCCAATTAATACCAATGGTAAGCATAGAAGCTTTGTTGTTGACCATTTTTGTATTGGTTAATTCTGTAGGATAATTAGGAGTGAATTGCCTATCAGTAAAATCTTTCCAAGTAGTCATATCTGCAAGATTCTCCAAAGAAAGTCTATTTTGAAATTGAAAGTTTACATTAAAGTTAATACCGCTTCCTATTCCCTGATTATAAGCAATTCGAAAAAAATCGGCTTCATAAATTTTAAAATAATTATACTCACTTGTTAAAGTATATAATGAATTAATTCGTTCACTTATTGGATTAGCATTATTAAATTGAAATACTTTTCTTCCGCCAGAGATAGATATTGATTGTATATATTTTTTTCCGAAATTATAATTTAATAAAAGATTTGGATTGAAATGGGTATTCGCAAATCCATAACGAAAATTAGGCTTAATAGTCAATGACTTTCTTCCTTCAAACTCCCTATTATAAGTTGGAGAAAATTCAACAACACCACCTTCAACAGTGTTATAATTGAGCGTTTTAATTAAAGGATCGAAACTGATACTTTCTTTTTTCTTTTGCTTGCTAAATGTTTGTCCAGAAAACAGAATACCTCCAATACGAATTTTATTTCTTTTTTTATCCAATGAATCTAAATAACGTGGATCTTTTCTTACTAGTTCTAAACTATCCTTTTTCTTATAATCTTTTTGCTCTTCTGTTAGCAAAGGAATTGGTCTAATACTATCCCAATAAGCAGTAGATTTTTTATTGGAACTATCATAAAATTTTAAGATGGTATTGTCGAAAAACTTCGGTTTAAATAAAGGTTCTAGATTAAATTGGTCGTAAACTTGCAAAAAATTACCAAAGAAATCAAATCCAAAAAATTTCCCCGACGGATAAATGATTTGATTCTTAATTACCCAATAATTTCCAGCAGGCACATAGTTTTGTTGAATCACTAATGTGTCTAACAATTGCATTTGCTGTTGTTTTAATAACATCAAATCAACACTTTGAATTCTCCAGTCATTTTCGCTAATATTTATATAGCCCGAAAAAAGCGGTTCGTATTGCCTTTTAGGAATTACTTTAATTCTACTAACTTCTTTTCCGAATTCAAAAAAAGTTCCTTCAAATTTAAATTTATAAAAATTCAAAGCGTTTTTGGCTATTGGAGAAATAAAACCTCGGGGATTTAAACTTCTACCGACAATAATAGTGTTTTCATAAAATGAGATAATTTGAGGACTACTAAAGCCAAATCCATCGCTTTGTCCACTTACTTTAGTTGATATTACTTCTATCTTTCTTTTATTTGGCTCTTCTACTGAATATTTTGCTATAGTTTCTGATAAAAAAAGCATTTTTCTTTTACTAGTATCACCATCTTCAAAATCTACTTTTTGACCAAAAAAAGATTTAGGATAATTGCGTAATTGCAACTGCCCTTTAATGTAAACATCGCAGCTAAACTGTTTAATTTCATTTAAATGCTCTTCTCTACTTGCAATCGCTTTTTTAATTATAGCATAAGCAGGATCTTCTCCGCCCGATTTTACAATTACATCTTTTAAATCATATTGGCGAGGTTCTAAATCAAAATCAACTATCAAATCGTTATTAATCAACTTTATTTTTTTTTCAACTGTTGTAAACCCTACAAATTGGCAAACCAAAGTATATTCACCTGGGTCAAGAGAAATACTATAAAAACCATTTTTATTTGCTGAAACTCCTTTGGTTGTTCCCTTTAAAAGAATTGAAGAAAAAGCTAAGGGCTTATTTTCTTTTCCAGAACGAATAAAACCACTAATAGTTGAAGCATTTACATTACAAAATAAAAGTAAAGTAAGAAGTGAGCTGTAAATTTTACTCATTGAGGATTTTGTTGATAAAAAGTATAATTTTAATAAAATTTATTACAAAAAAAGCCAGAATTGTTATCTGGCCTTTAAAAAATTCGTTTTTAACGAAACTTTATTGAGTAATTTTTTCTTGCCATGCTAACATACCCCCAACTACATTAATTGTGTTTGTAAATCCGGCTGTTTCTAAAATTAAACAAGCTTGTCCACTTCTATTTCCGCTTCTACAATAAACATAAACAGGTTGATCTTTCATTTCATCTAATTCATCAATTTGCATTGATTGAATTTTTCCTAGTGGATGTAAAAGTCCACCAATATTAAATTCAGCATGCTCATGCGGTTCTCTTACATCAATTAAATTAAATTTTTCGCCAGCATCAATCTTTAACTTTAGTTGTTCTACTGTAACTGTTTGCATATTTTATTGTTGTATTGTTATCAATTTTGATGTGTCTTTAATAGGAGCAGTATCACTAATATATAAATCGATTATTTGTCCCTGACGAATTTTATTCATTAAACGTTCTCCATTTATTCCAAGACCTCCAGAAAATAATTCAGGATTTTGTCTAATTATAAATGCAGCCCCAGTATCTTTAATAGCGCCAACAGCTAGAATTGAACCAATATTTAAACTTAAAGTACTTAATAAACTACGAGCATCATTCAGGGTAGACCCTACTAAATCTGGCACGTCGGACTCTCCTGTACCAATTCCACTTCCTAAAACAAAACTTATGGTTGAGCCAATAGGTATTTTTGTACCTGGTGTAATTATAGCATCGTTAAACATTTGTTGCAGTACTGCATTGCGGGCTATATCGGGTTGGTATGTTATATATCCCAATTTAAGCCCAATACTTTGCAAATACATTTCAGCACTTTTAATAGAAAATCCAGCAAGATTGGGCATTTCAACTTGTGGAGGAATCACTCTATTCACAGTTAAATAAATGGTGCGACCTATTTTAACGAGTGCATCTGCTTCTGGAGTTTGACGAATTACGGCTTGCTTTGCAATGGTATCAATATAAATTGAGTCCTGAATTTGAACCTCAAAGCCTTTATCCTCCAATATTTTTTGAGCTGCTAAAATATGCTGACCAGCAACAGAAGGCACTTTTTCGTATTTGCCATAACCTGTAACCCAATCTAAAGATCCAAAAACCAATAGAATCACTATAAATATAATGGCTATTCCTGCTAGAATATTTGCCCAAAGCGGTTTATCGGTAATAAATTTAAACAAGGCTAATGAATTAAAAATATGAATTAAAATTTAAAGTGCTTGTTCAATTACTGCTGAATAAAAATCGGTTAAACTCATTCCCATTGCTTTTACTTGTTGAGGAATCACAGAAGCCTCACTTTGGCCGGGCACCGTATTAACTTCCAACATAAATGGTTTTTGTTGAGCAGTATCATAAATAAAATCAATTCTTACAACACCTCTGCAATTTAATATTTCATAAACATGCTTAGCTGCATCGCTTAAATTCTTCTGCATAATAGCATCAATATTAGCAGGTGTTATTTCTTTACTTTTGCCTTGGTATTTTGCTTCAAAATCAAAAAATTCATTATTAGTAGTTATTTCTGTAATAGGTAAAACTGTAATTATTGAACCCTGTTTAAAAACACCAATTGTAAACTCTCTTCCGCTAATAAACTCTTCTACTAAAATTTGAGTATCTTCTTTGAAAGCTTTATTGATAGCATTTTGCAGTGCATAGGCATCAGTTACCTTACTCATTCCAATACTACTTCCACCACTATTTGGTTTAACAAAAAGAGGCAATTTTAATTGACTGAGTATTGTTTCAGTATTTACTGGAGTATGCTTAAATAAATGCATAGACTTGGCAACATTAATACCTCCAAAAGCTACTACAGCAACAGTAAATCGTTTATTCATTGTTAATGCAGATGTAGCTGCATCACAACTAGTATATGGTAGACCAATCATATCAAAATACCCCTGCAATTTTCCATCTTCACCAGGAGTACCATGAATACAAAGTAAAATAACATCAAACTTTACAATTTCACCCTTGCTATTTATAGAAAAATCGTCTCTATTTATTGAAGATTTTTCTCCTACTTCATTCTCATACCACCATCCACTTGGGTTAATATCAATTTTGTATACAATATACTTAGTTCTATCAATATTATTACTTACAGTTACAGCACTTTTGTAACTGATTTGAGCTTCCCCGCTTAATCCACCTGTAACCAATGCAATTTTTTTTAACATACTTTATCTTAAAAAACAAATATAAGAATTAGAAAGAAAGCATCTGAAATGAAAGCTTTCAAGAAAAGTTAAAAAAAGGGAAGAAATACATAATTCCTTCCCTTCTAGATAATTGGAAATTAGGTCCAATATAAAAAAATGTTTTAAATATGCATTTTAGATTTCTTAGCCATTAGCTCGTCAACTGTTTCTACATACATTTCATCTGGCACACAGCAGTCTACTGGGCAAACAGCTGCACATTGCGGTTCTTCGTGAAAGCCCTGACACTCAGTACACTTATTAGGTGTAATGTAATAGGTATCGGAGCTAATAGGCGCAAATTTATCACCAGCATCTACTAGAGTGCCATCAAGCAATTGAAAGCTTCCTTTAATGGTAGTTCCATCAGTTATTGCCCATTCAACTCCACCTTCATAAATGGCGTTATTTGGACATTCAGGCTCGCAAGCCCCACAATTAATACATTCATCGGTAATTTTGATTGCCATAAAAAATGGGTTTGTTGGTTGAGTGAATTTACATTTGTATTACCAAAAATACGGATGACAAATGATTTTACAAGAACGAATTGCAATTTTATCAAGATTAGGAGAATATTTATCTGGCAATGATCCCGAATGGGAACAGATTAAAGAAAGAGCATACCGTGAAAATCAATGGTTTATTCCCGAATTTATAGAAATTGCCGTCGAAAGCATTGTTTCAAATTTCTTAAAAAAAGACAAATTGGATCTTTGGGTAGATTGCTATCAAATAGCCCCTCAAAATGAAATTCCCAAATCAGTTGGAATTATAATGGCCGGAAATATTCCTTTGGTTGGATTTCATGATTTATTATGTGTTTTTATCAGCGGAAATAATGCAGTAATTAAAGCTTCTTCTAAAGATGAAATCTTAATTAAACATCTTATAAAAAAAATGTATGAATGGGATATAACTATTCAAAATGATATTTGCTTTGCCGAAAGATTAAATGGTTGCGATGCATATATAGCTACTGGTAGCAATAACTCTAGCAGATACTTTGAATCTTATTTTGGAAAATATCCTAATATTCTTCGTAAAAACAGAACTTCAGTTGCTTTTTTAAATGGAAATGAGTCAAATCAAGAATTAGCTGCTTTGGCCGATGATGCAATGCTATTTTTTGGTTTAGGCTGTAGAAATATTACTCAAATAATAGTACCTGAAAATTATGATTTTATTCCTTTTTTAAACGCCCTAAAAAAGTATGAAGGATTGATGGAATACCATAAATATAAAAACAATTTCGACTATCATTTAGCACTATTAATCATGGGTGGCAAATATTACATGAATAACGAAACTGTAATTCTTACTGAAAACAGTTCGCCTTTTTCACCAGTTAGCCAAATTCATTATCAGTTTTACAAAAAAAAGGATGATATAGCAACTATACTTAATAATAATGAATCAATTCAATGTGTAGTTGGGCATGATTTTATCCCTTTTGGAGAAGCCCAAAAGCCAAATCTTGGGCAGTATGCTGATGGAGTTGATACACTTGAGTTTTTGCTGGGACTTACAAAATGACATTTTTATTGTCAAAATGTGTTTTATTCATAAAGTAAAAACGAAAAATTTGTTAAATGGTGTTAGTGGTGAAACTCAAAGTAAACAGATTCGTTTATTTGTTATTGAAAAGGCATGAAATTTGATTAATATTACCTTAAATAAATAGAACTATGAATTGGAAAAATGGTTTTGCCATTGTGGCTATAAGTGCCTCTACTGCTCTAGTTAGTGTTTGGGGCTATGGCAAATTTGCAGAAAATCAACGAGCTGGTTTGCAAGAATCTGGTAAATTACCTTTGAATTATGCTGGTTTTTTAGGAAATAATCAAACTGCTGGCCCAGTAGATTTTACTGCTGCTGCTTCAAGTGCAACACCTGCTGTTGTTCATATTAAAACTAGAACAAAAGCAAAACAAGTAAGCAGTAATCAACAACGTCAAAGAAATCCTTTTTCAGATTTTTTTGGAGATGATTTTGGGGATGTTTTTGGAGGTGGACCAAGAGTGCAACCTGAGCAAAGAGCTAGTGGTAGTGGAGTAATGATAACTGAAGATGGCTATATTGTTACCAATAATCATGTAATTGATGGATCTGATGAAATTAATGTAACACTGGCCAATAAGAAATCATACAAAGCTACATTAGTTGGTCAAGATCCAAATAGTGATATAGCAGTAATTAAAATTGAGGGTAAATCATTCCCTTATATGGTTTATGGCAATAGTGATGAAGCAAAACTAGGTCAATGGGTAATGGCAATTGGCTATCCTTTTAATTTAGATGTAACAGTAACTGCGGGCATTATAAGTGCAAAATCAAGATCTATTGGTATCAATGATCGTCAAGGCGCTAGCCCAGTTGAATCTTTTATTCAAACTGATGCTGCAGTTAATCCAGGAAATAGTGGCGGTGCATTAATTAATACCAACGGAGAATTAGTAGGAATTAATTCAGCTATAGCGTCACCAACAGGATCTTATGCTGGTTACTCGTATGCAATACCAGTTAATATTGTAAAGAAAATAGTAACAGATATTGTAAAATTTGGAACTGTTCAAAGAGCATTTATAGGTATTAGTTATCCTAAAGATAATTTAACCGATGATGAGAAGAGAGATTTAGAAAAAGAGATGGGAACATCCTTTAAAGAAGGAGAAGGCGTATTTGTTTCAAGTGTACCAGAAGGTGGCGCAGCTGCTTCTGCTGGTTTGAAAAAAGGCGACCTTTTGACTAAGATAAATGGAACAAAAATTACTAGTGGTGCTGAGTTACAAGAACAAGTTGCTAGGTACAAACCAGGCGATAAAATTACTGTTTCTTTTATACGTTCTGGCAAAGAAACAACTACAAATGTTACTCTTAAAAACAAAGCAGGTAATACAGACATCGTTAAAAACAGCAACCCTGTTGAAAAGTTAGGAGGAGAACTAATTAACTTGGATAAAAAAATTGCAGCAGCTAATGAAGTTAAAGGTGGCGTTTTAGTAAAGAAGGTTGGAACAGGCTTATTAAGTAAAAGCAGAATGGAGGATGGTTTTGTAATTACAGCTATTAATGGCAAAGAAATTAATAGTTTAGATGAATTAAAAGAAGCACTAGGTATAATTAAAAATGGCAATATTCGCTTAGATGGGTTTTATCCTGGGTTCGAAGGCAGATATACTTATCCTCTTAAAATGACGGAAGAATAATTATACATCTTAAAAATTATATTAAAAAGTTGCTTTAATAAACTGAAGCAACTTTTTTTATTTTACTACTTTTTCGTAAACGATATATTCACCAGCCTGAAGTTCAAAATTGGCTTTTGTATTAAACTCAAATTCCAAATTAGAAAAAATATTTCTAAAATTTCCGATTAACCAATCATGATGAACATTTATGATTAACTGATTTTTCAAAGACACGTTTAATAATACTAATACAATTTGCTCACCCCTTCGTCTTAAATAAGCCATTATTTCATTATCATGATTAGATGGTAAAATAAAAGATTCCCCATTTGATATAGCTTCGCTAGTTTTTCTTAATAATGATAAGGTTTTATAAAATTCATGGAGCGTAATTTTAACATCCCATTCAATTAAATCTTTTTCAAAAAATAATAACCGTTTTTTATTACATACTTCTTGCCCGCTATATATCAAAGGTATTCCATGCCAAGTAAAACAAAAAACAGCCCAAGCTTTTGCAGCATCACCATATTTTTCTAATTCAGTTCCATTCCAACTATTTTCATCGTGATTAGAAGTGAAAAATAATTTAATTGCATCTTTCGGATATTGCGTATAAGCATGTAACACATTCCTTATTTCATGTAAACTCGAGTGCGCTTTTTGGTATTTTCCAGTTTCATGCATCCACCACCATGCGTAGGTTGCATCAAAAACTTGGTGATAATCTACTACTTCACATTCCGCTAACCAAAATAACGGCTTTATCAATTCGCAACTAATTCTAGCCTGTTGCCAGAAATCTAAAGGTACTAAATGTGCCATATCGCACCTGAATCCATCAATATCACATTCATATATCCAAAATCGCATTGCATCAATAAGTTCTGCACGCATGTCTAATTCTTCAAAATTCAAATCAATTACATCATGCCATCCATTCCTTTCTGTGAACTCGCCTTCTGCATTCTTAATATACCAATTAGGATGTTCGATGGTCCACTCATGATCCCAACCAGTATGATTGGCTACCCAATCAATAATTACTTTAAATCCTAACAAGTGTGCTTGATTAACTAATTGCTTGAAATCTTCAATTGATCCAAACTCTGGATTAATTAATGTAAAGCTATTAGAAGCATAGTAGCTTCCTAATGAACCTTGCCTAACTTTTTTACTAATTGGAGTAATAGGCATGAACCATAAAATGGTAACACCCATATCTTTAAGCCTTGATAAATGCTTTTGAAATGCCTTAAAAGTTCCTTCTGGTGTATATTGACGAATATTTACCTCATACATAGTTGCCGAATCGGCCCATGTAGTTTTTTTAAATGTTGTTTTCATTTGCTGTTGCTATAACTTGAATAGGAAGATAGGAATTTATCTTTTGAAAAAAGAAAAACACCAGCTTAAAGCCACCACTACTAATGCACCTGCAACATTTAACCAAAGAAATCCTAACCCAATAATTTGGTATTTATCGAGTAAAAATAGCGCAATAACAATGATTTCGCCTATAACTGCAGCCCAAAAAACGGCATCGCTTTTAATTTTTTTAATGTAGAATGCTACTAAAAATATTCCAAGAATTACACCATAAAATAACGAGCCTAATACATTTACTGCTTCGATCAAACTTCCCATACCAGTTGCAAACTCGGCTGTTATTATACAAAATACACCCCACCCAAAAGTGTAGTATTTAGAAATTTTATATTCTTGTTCATCACGTTTATCATTGGGAATAGACAAAGTAGATTTACTAAACCTCCTATGAAAATCAATCATAGTACATGAAGCCAAAGAATTTAACGCTGCAGCAATAGAACCCCAAGCTGCTAGAAAAATAATAGCTATTAATAAGCCAACCAACCCTTTTGGCAAAAAATCAACAACAAAGCGTAAAAAAATATAATTGGTATCATTGGTATCACTATCGGGAACTGCTTTTTTTAGTATTGTTTTATATTCTGTTTTAATTTCATTTAGTTCTTTAGAACCTTTTGTAATACTGTCTTTGTATTGTTGTGTTTTATTGTTGACAAATAATTGACTATTTACTTTTTGATTAATTTGTTTTTTATCGAATCTATATTTAATAGCAATTAAAGAATCTTTATATGGAGTTTGTAATGCTTTTGTTTCAACTGCTCTATTAAAAAAAACTGGAGATGGATTGAATTGATAAAAAGTAAATAGCATTGCTCCTAAAAGTAAAATCAAAAATTGCATCGGCACTTTAACTAGTCCATTCATTAATAGTCCTACTCTACTCTCGGTAGTATCTTTGGCAGTAAGATATCTTCCTACTTGTGATTGGTCTGTTCCAAAATAAGAAAGTGCTAAAAAAAAGCCACCAATTACGCCACTTATTATATTATATCGATCCTTCCAATCAAATCCATTTTGATTAAACCCAGATGTAATAACATTTAATTTTCCTGAAGCACCACTAATGGCTAAAGCATCAGAAAAACCAACATTTGCAGGCAATTGATGAACAATTAAATAACCTGCAATAAACATTCCAATAAAAATAATTCCCAATTGCAATTGTTGAGTATAAGCAACTGCCTTAGCGCCTCCACTAACTGTATAAAATATTAATAGACCACCCATGACTATATTAGTATAAAAAATGTCCCAACCCATTAAGGATGATAATATAATTGAAGGGGCGTAAATACTAATACCTGTAGACAACCCTCTAGAAATTAAAAAAAGTGTAGAAGTAAACACTCGTGTTTTAATATCAAATCGTTGTTCTAAAAACTCATATGCGGTAAATACTTTTAATTTAGCAAACAACGGAACAAAGGTAATACTGAGAATTACCATTGCTATAGGTAAGCCAAAATAATATTGTATAAATCGCATACCATCAGTAAAAGCCTGACCTGGTGCTGACAAAAAAGTTATAGCACTTGCTTGTGTTCCCATAATACTTAACAACACTAAGTACCAAGGCATGCTTCTATTGCTTAAAAAGTATCCTTCTAAATTTTTAGTTGTACGGCTTTTATAAAGTCCGTATGCAACTATACTTACCAAGGTTACAATAAGTACTATCCAATCTAGTTTGCTCATTGATAAAATTTAGTAAGCCAAATAAAAAAACAAATTAATAAAAGAAGAAAAGTAATTATAAAAAAATACCAGCTTCTCCAAGATTTAAATAAAGGTATTTTTGGTTTCATCTATTTTGATTTTGAGTTTATGATACTTCCAGCAAGTAGACCAAGTACAAGGCCAATGATTAACCCAATTTTTACATTTTTTATGAAGAACCCAACAGCAACACCAATTAGAATTATGGTAAAAAACCCTATTTTTTTTCTTGACTGCATTAAAGTTATTTATTTGAAGGTAATGCCAATAAATTAGCCAGCAATTGATATGCACCTGGCACTCCTGCAGGTAATTGGCGAAATAATACCAAACTTAAATAAGTGATATTCCCTTTGCCATATTTAGCAGTAATTAAACTGCCAATTGACAATTTTTCACCAAGATCATTCATACCTAATAATGCTTCATAAGGCATACTAATTGGATCTGCTTGATAGGTACTTCTCTCTTGTACCCAACCTTCGAAACTTTTATTGGAGATTTTATTAGGATAGTTAAGTAAAGAATGTTGTGGTAATAAAAAATCTACTTTTGCATTTTCTTCTGTAACCCTTATTCCACTCATACTAAAAGGGTATGGACCTACTTTAGTTCTCTTCAAACCAACTTGATTACTTTTAAGGTATTGAACAATAAGATGTCCTCCATTTTCTACAAATCTATTAAGCACATCATTTTTTGTTGTAAGCCATTCATAAATATTAAAAGCCCTAATACCAACTACAATAGCATCAAAATTTTTTAAGTAATTATCAGTTATATCAGACTCATTAATATAACTTACTGAATAACCCAATTCTTCTAGAGCGTCTGGTACTAAATCACCCGCCCCTGTTATATACCCTATTTTTTTGGCAACTGTATTAATTTTATCATTTACAATGGTTACATTATCTCTATAAAAATAATTAATAGAAGGAATATGATCGTACTTAATTGTTTTTAAATATTGGGTAAAGGAAATCTTTTTCCCATCTTTAGTAAATGCAACTTCTGCATATATTTTTGAAGTATTTAATTTTGATTTAATTGCTTTTATATCGATAGGAAAAGAATATACAGTTCCTAATTCTAAATTCATTAAAGTATCTTTTGTTAAAAGTAATTTATCTTCATCACCTTTAATGCCAATTGAAACAGGTACTGAGTTTGAGCTAATATTTGATTTATACTGTAGAAGAAGTTGTGAAGTTGGAATTTGTAATTTTTTTTCATTAAAAACATTGGCAAGCACCACATTTTTATTTAATGAAATAATTATTGGGGAGATTATAGTTAATGGCTGATAAACTTCTCCTCTTACTGGATCTATATATTTATATTGAACGGGTCTTTCTACCAAAAAGTTAATACCATTGATATTAAAATCAAACCTAGCAGTAAAAGCTGGATCTGAAATTGATTTACCTACCATGTCTTGATCTTCAATAACAAAGTTACCAATATCAGCTAGTGGTTTTATTAACCAATATGGTTGAGATACTGGCTTGCCTTCTGGCACTATAAAAGTTTTACTGAATGTATAGTTGTTATTAGCTAGCGTTTTAAGATTAATGCTTGTATCATAGCTTTTTTCTGCAGATGTATTTAATAAAACTTGCCCTAATTGCAAATCAACTTTGTTCCGTTTATTTAGAAATAAATTTACCGTTAATTTTTCACCAGGAATAGCGTATTCTACATCAGTAGTAGCTTCAACAAAAACTCCACTACATTCAATAATTAAATCTTCTATTTCTTTTTTCTTTTTATGCCACCAAATATCATGATATTTTAACTTTTGAACATTTTTATATAATTCAACTAAAGCTAAAACTGATTTTTCTGGATGTTCAAAATCATATTGCTGAATTATTTTATTAATTGTGTCTTTTACAGAACCACCTTCAGCCGAAATTCTAGTCCAATCTGTAACTACACCATCCATTAAATCGGTTTTAGCACTATCTCCTGCTAAGGTTACAAAATATTCGAATCGAGATCCTTTAATTCGAGGACGGCCTTCACCCTGACTCTTATGCATCGTTCTAGCTTCTCCTCCCATTTCTCCATAACTTCTTCCTAATAATGAATTATAAACACCGGCATCAACTTTTAATTGACTATCATTAGTAGTATTTGTTCCACCAAAACTAAATGTATTCCACAAAAGTCTTTTTGCTTTCCAAACACTTACTCCATTTTTTAGTTGTTCGGGAAAACGATTAGGATCTGAAGCAGCATTATAAGCTTCTTGAGAAAGAATGGCAGATGCAGAATGATTACCATGACCTGCTCTTGAATCGCCAGGAAAACGGTTAATTATTATATCGGGTTGAAATTTTCTAATTACCCAAACAATATCGCTCAACACTTTTTCTCTGTTCCAAAACTTTAGTGTTTCATCAAAGCTCTTACTAAAGCCAAATTCATAAGCGCTACTAAAATATTGCTCAGCTCCATCAATTCTTCTAGCTGCCAATAATTCCTGTGTTCTTATCAAACCCAATTCAATACCTTGTTCTGGACCAATTAAATTTTGTCCACCATCTCCTCTTGTAAGTGAAAGATAAGCGGTTCTATAATTTTTTTCCTTTGCAAGAAAAGGGAGGAAACTATTATTTTCATCATCAGGATGTGCAGCTATATAAAGAACGCTACCTAATACATTCAGCTTTTTTAACTGAGCATATATTTCTGCACTAGTATATGAAGGTGGCGATTGTGCATAAACTGACAAAAAAAATGAAGTGCAAAGAATACAAAAAATGGCAATTATTTTTGCTTTAAACATTGGTAAATATTTATCGTTCAAACGAAGATATAACTAGTTAAAAA
>JBKJQV010000136.1:0-10085 GCA_046593815.1 Sediminibacterium sp.
ATTAAATATATATTGAATTTGGAGAAATCAATTCCTCTGTAGTCTTTTGGTAAAATATCCTTTTTAATTTCAGCAAAAGCCCCTGATAACTCCACACCAGTGGGACCTGCCCCAACAATAACTAGATTTAGAAGACTTTGTTTCTCTTCCTCATTGGCAGAAATAACGTCTTCAAATATTTGTAAAATATGGTTGCGAATAGTGATGGCATCATATGTTGATTTTAGGTTTAGACAGTTTTTTTGGAGATTTATATTACCAAAATAATTTGTTTTACAACCCACTGCAATTATCAAATAGTCATATTCAAATTGTCCTATATCGGTCGTTATTTTATTTTTACCAGCGTCTACACTTAATACATCAGCAAGCCTTATTTGTACATTTTTTTTATTTTTAAAAATATTTCTTAAAGGGAACGAAATGCTTGATGGTTCAATCTGCGAAGTAGCAACCTGATAAAATAATGGTTGAAATTGATGATGGTTAATTTTATCGATTAAGAGAATATCAAAAAGATCTTCATCTAATTTTTGAATGAATTGAATTCCGGCAAATCCTCCCCCAACTACTATAATTCTTGACTTTAAATTCATTTTATGTATTGAATAGCACTAATCGAGAGGTAATAAGATACTTAAGAAATATTATTCAAGTTATGCATTAAAGCCGAAAATTAGTCATCAATCCCAACGAACATTCACAATGATTTCATTTTTCCTTCTCCAAAATTGATAGGGAGCATTATAACCTAAAAAGCGAAAGTTTCCATTATACTCAATTCCATTCACTTTTAAGGTATATTTTAATTTAGAAGCATAATTTTTAATCTCTTTATCATTAGCATAACCACTAAACTGAATTGCAGCAAAGTACGCTTCAGCAGTTGATTTGATAATTATAGATGAATCTTTCGGTTTTGGTAAATTATTTATATTGTAGTTAGATGGCATAACAAAACTCATAGTCGACTTGGTATTGTTTATATCCATATGAACTGGTGTTGTCATAGCAATTTTTTTATTGTCAGCATTGCCGCCAAAAATAAATGAAGCTAATTTTCTAAATCCTGTTGAGGATAATTCTTTGTATGATTTTACATTCATAGAAATGGTTGCCATGATAGCTGAAGGATATAAACGAATTTCGAAATCTTTATAAGTTTTGATAATTCTATACTCTTGGGTTTCTGTTTTTACCATTAAAAAGAATTTAATGATGAATTAAATAATGGTGGCAATAAAATTATTCATTGATTATTGAACTTTTATGAGCTTTTCCTACCAATCTGATTATTAAAATCTATATCCCAAAGCAAAAATGGCTGTACTTTTTAAGCCTTGTTTTGATAATTCAAGTAATTGATCGAGTGCATCTGAAATAGGTTCTTTATATCTTCTTTACAATATTTTATTAAGGATTTTCGGTTGTTACATCTTCTGCCAATCTAGAATCGCTTGGAGTTTTTTCTAAATCTTTATCTAATAAATAAAGCGCATCGCTAGAAGCTTTTTCACCGCCAGCAATTTTAATTTTATCTAATAAACTAATTGCAAGATTTTCTTCTTCAGTTTGCTCTTTTACAAACCATTGTAAGAAATGCCATGTAGCCCAATCTTCTTCGTTGAGAGACATCTTTACTAATTTATATATAGCTTTAGTATTATCCACTTCTTTCTCAAATACTTTTTCAAAACAATTGTTTACGCTTATAGGGTCAGACGTAGGAGCAGGTATTGCAGCAACAATTACTTTGGCACCTCTTTTTAAAATATATTCGAGTAATTTCATCATGTGGTTTCGCTCCTCACCTGCATGTCGGAAAAGAAAATTTGCAATGCCACTAAATCCATTGTTTTCAGCCCATGCAGCATACGATAAGTAAATTTGCGAAGCATACGCTTCGTTTGTCATTTGCTCATTTAAAGCTGCTGTGAGCGTTTGAGAAAGTCGATTAGTTTTCATTTCGAATAATTAATTAATATGATTTTAAAATTATGATTAAGTGTATCATTATAATCCTATAAATCTTATATTTATTTCGCAAGATTTTTTTAATTAAGTTTATTTTTTTTCCATTATTTAATTACTTCTTTTAGCTTAACAGCATTTTCGGATGCGGCAATTTCTCCATAATAATAATCAGAGTATGCTTTCGTAAATTCTGCACCAAAAAATACAATCATTGAGGAATATGATGACCATAATAAAATGAGTATAACAGAGCCTGCAGCACCATAACCTGATCCGGGGTTTGCTTTGCCAAAATATAAACCCAATAAAGATTTGCCAATAACAAATAAAAATGCAGTAAAAAATGCACCAATCCATACCAAGTTCCATTTAATTTTGGCATCTGGTAAAATCTTAAACATGAATGCAAATAATACAGTGATGATGGATAACGAGAAAACAAAATTTAAAATTTGAAATAGAATTATCAAAGATTCATAGGCTTTGCTAATAGTCCATGCCCCTAACAAGGATAATAAAGATGATAATACTAAAGAAAGAAGTAGTAAAAATGCTATCGAAATAATTAATCCAAAAGAAAAAAGTCTTGTTTTTAAAAAAACTAAAATGCCTGATTTAGAAGTTGTTGCTTTTACTTCCCAAATTGTATTTAAGTAATCTTGCATTTGTACAAAAACCCCTGTTGCACCAATTATAATAGTCGCGATTCCAAAAGCAGTTGCCCACCAGGAATCGCGACTTTTATTAGCAGCTATTATCATTGCTTGTATTTGACTAGCTGTTTCATTACCCATAGACTCGGCAATTTGATTATGCAAGCGACCGCTAACCGCATCAGCTCCAAAAAAATATCCAGCCAATGAAACTACTACAACCAACAAACCAGGCAAAGAAAATATAGCGTTATAAGCAATAACAGAACTTTCCTTAAACGGATCGCGACTATACCACTTTTTACAAGTGACCATCAATAGTAACCCAATTTTATTGAATTTGATCTTAGTCATTGGTGTTTTAAAAGTAATAATAAACGAGTAGTAAGTTACATTTTTTCACATTCTTTCTGACAAGTAATAGCATGATCTAGATGTTTGCGCAGCGCCGGTAGCATTGAAGTTGCCCATTCGCGAATATCTGCATCTTGTGCATTTGTTGAAGCTTTTTCAAAAATAGAGATTGCATCTTTATGTCCGCTAACCATCATGTCGGCATACTCTTTATTAAATTTTGGATCTTTAGTATCCATTAATTTTTTATTTGCACTCATTCCTTTATCTGTAAGTGTTGTAGGAATGGTAACTTGTTTTTTAGCCGCTAAAGCTTGTAAATCTGATTGTGCCATGTTGTGATCTTTTACCATCATTTCACCTAACTCTTTTACATGGTTAACAGTACCACGAGTTTGCGCTAATTTTCCCAATTCAACTTCTTCTAAATTTATTTCAGCAGCATTTACTAAAAATTTAGCATCATCTTCTTTTGCATTGCTAAACTTTGCATCATTGTGCTCTTCAGCAACTGCTTTTGTGTCTTCAGTTTTGGCATCTTCGCCTTTTGGATTATTACAAGATGGCAGTGTTAATGTTAGTACTACTGCTGCCGATAAAAATGCGATTTTTATAAATCGAGCATTTAATTTGTTGGTAACTTTTTTCATGATGATTTTTATTTTGTTGTTTTGTGAAATTTTAAAATTGTTGATAAATTGTATTATTATAATTTTCCTTTACAGGGTTTTCATTTAAAAGTTTTAAACAGACTATACCATGTAGTAAAACGATATACTATTTTTATTTAGTTTTCTATTTCAGTTTTTCGTCAGTTGGGTCTTTAGAAATCGTAGGGTCATCAAACTCTTCTTGTTCTTTTTCAACTGCAGTTACTTCTTCTGCTGCTAGTTTTTCTTCTGCTTTTTCTTCGTCAGTGATTTTAACAGATAAAGACCTTTCTATTTGCTCATCTGTCATTGTTTCAGTCAATGGATCATCATTTATTATTTGATTGCTTTGATTGACCGAGTTTAGATCTTGCTTAGTAGGATGTTTTTGTTCCTCATGTACATTTAGATTTTCTGTCATCTTCTATAGATTTAATTGTTACATTATTAATTGAGGCAATGTATTTAGCTATCTGAATTATTATACTTTATTATACAAGTTACACAAGGCTTCCAAATTGCTTTCAGCAATCATAAATGGAATAATATTGTTTGATATATTTTTGGTTTGATGTAGCACAAATTGGTATAAAGGAATTATATACCAAAGATGATTAGCTATGAGAGGATAAGTGTTACAACTTTGTAAAAGAAACTTACATGTTTTACAGTTACGTTTATCTATTAAATAGATTTTAATAAATCTATTATTTTACTGTATAATTGTTTTTCGTCAATCGGTTTAGAAATATAGTCACTCATTCCAACAGCTTTACACTTTTCTAAATCAACTGTAGTTACATCTGCAGTTAAAGCAATTATTGGAATTTGTAAATTCATTTTGTTACGAATATATTCTGTGGCTTCAAAGCCATTCATTATTGGCATCTGCAAATCCATCAATATAATATCGTAAGAATTGGTTGCTAGTTTTTCAATAGCCGCTTTCCCATTGTCGGCGATATCGCATGCAAATTTAAAATCATCCAATATAGTTCTTAATAATAATTGATTGAGCTTAACATCTTCAACTATCAATACTGAAATGGCTTTAATTCTTGTTTTATATTCCATTTCTTCTAATTCTAAAGCAATTTCAGAATTGGTTTTTTGAAAACTTAAAGTGAAACTAAAAGATGAACCTTCACCAAGTTTGCTTTGTACTGAAATAGTTCCACCTTGTTTTTCTACCAATTGTTTAACAATGGCAAGACCCAATCCAGTGCCTCCGTATAAGCTTGAAGATAATGAGCTTGCTTGTTCAAAATTTTCAAATATAGTTTCAATTTTATTTTTAGGAATCCCAATTCCTGTATCAGAAATTATAATTTCGATGGTTACTTTCTCTTCATCTTCGTTTAGTAAATTAACTCTAACAATAATTCTACCTTTTGCTGTAAACTTTATTGCATTACTCAATAAGTTAATTAGTATTTGATGTAATCGAAGCGAATCACCCAGTAATATTTGGGGGATTCTGGAATCGTATTCCTTTAATAATTCTATATTACCTTCTTCAATTTTAGTTTCAAATAATTGAAGTATTGTAGTTATTGAGTTTAATATACTAAAAGGCGAGTTAGTAAATACCATTTTACCTGCATCTACTTTTGCTAAATCAAGAATATCATTTATAAGAACGATTAATGCACTTCCGCTCGACGTTATGGCCTGCAAATATTCTTTTTGTTTCTCATTCAAATCTGTTTTCATCAATACTTTTGCAAAACCAATAATTGCATTCATAGGAGTCCGAATTTCATGACTCATGTTCGATAAAAATTGTTGTTTTGACATTACTGCATTCTCAGCAATTTCTTTGTCGATTTCAGCTTTAGTTATTGCTTCTAATAATTTTGTATCATATAGCTTTTGTTTTGTGATATCTATGCTGATACCTGAAAGCGATTTTGCTTTACCTAATTCATCATAATGATAATGTCCGGAAGATTTTATCCAAATAATAGCCCTATCATTTGCACGGCTAATTCGATATTCTACATCATAAACGCCATGATTAATTTTCGACTCTTCTATCTTTTGGAAAGCCAATTCTTTATCCTCTGGTAAAATCAATTTATGCCAATCTTCATAGCTTAAGTTTTCGCTGTTTTCTTCATAACCCCACAACTCTTTATGAATATTAGACCACTCCAGCATATTTGTATCAATATCTAAAGACCAAATACCAACTTTTGCGGAATCTGTTGCTAATTTTAAATACAGTGATAGTTTTTTTTGTTCCCTTTCGCTTTCTTCAATTTGCTTTTTAGCCAACACCTGAAATGTTACATCGGTGGCAAGCACCGTAACGCCTGTTATAGTATCATCTACATCACGGTAGGGTTGATATACAAAATTGAAATAAGCATCTACGGATATTCCGTTGCGCACCAAAATGGCTTTGGTTTCAAATCCTTCGTAAGCCACTCCGGAAGTGTAAACATCGGCAAGCAATTTCGGAAATACCTGGTCTTTTAATTCGGGTACTCCTTCAAGCAGCGGTTTGTTTAGCACAGAATTTCCTTTTCCAAGTCCTTTCAGCATTGGCTCATTGGCATAGGCGAGTATCATTTCAGGTCCCTTAAAGATAGCAATTGACATAAGCGATTGTGAGAGAATATTACTGAAACGCTTTTCGCTTGCTTCAATTTGTTTTCTGGCCATAATTTGTTCCGTAACATCATAGCCAAAATTCACTACCCCAATTATTTTATTCTCCTCATTAAAAATCGGTTGCATTGTGGTATTAAAATAGCGCTGTTCAGGTTCAATGTTATCAGCTCTAGCCAGCATAACAGGAATCTCACTACTCGTAAAAACTTCTCCTGTATTATAAACATTGTCCAATATTTTATCAACTCCTTGGCCCTTCAGTTCTGGCAGTGCATCTAGAAATGCTTTACCTTCTAGGTCGCGTTTGTCAAATAATTTTTGATAAGACGGATTTACCAGTTCATAAATATGAGTTGGCCCCTTAAATGTACAGATAGAGGCAGGTGCATTCATATAAATGTTGCGAATCAAAAGTGTATTAGCTTCAATATGTTTGCGGGCTAATAACTGTTCAGTAATATCTTCAATAGCAAGAAGAATTAATTGCTCAGAATTCGTTTCGCTTAGTATTTGCGTAGCATTCAATAGTAAATTGCGTTTACCAAGTGAAGGGAAATTAAGTGTTATTTCAAAATCTGAAAGGCGTTCATGAAGCGGAAGAACTCTTTCTAGCATTGTTCTCATTAAAGTATCATCCCAGAGCTTATCTTGTATTTCATACAATAATTTCCCTTCAGTGTCAAGTTCATTAACATTGAATTTTTTGTAGAAAGTAGTGTTGGCTGTTTTTATTCGGAGATATTTGTCTAGAACAATGAGTGGATGGCGTATGGTAGAAACGATACTATCAGAATAAAGACGAGAAGTATTGAGTTGATCCTGTTTATCTAAAAGTTCCTGATTTACAATGGTAAGTTCCTCGTTGGTAGATTGAAGTTCTTCTTTCGTTGTCTCCATTTCTTCATTCAGGCTTTGCATTTCTTCATTGCTACTTTGGAGTTCTTCGTTTGCACTTTGTAGCTCTTCATTGGTAGCTTCCATGTCTTCAGTAACACTGCGCATATCTTCGCGGGTATTCGCGAGCTCCTTTTCTAATTGCTCATTTTTAGTTATTGCCTCGGCAATTTTTCGGGAATTGGTAGATTTAGTTTTATCTGTTAATACTGGTACAGCAGTTTTAGTAAACAGAATTAAATAATGAAGATCTACAGTATCATCAAGCGGAACAATTTCGAAATTAACCAGAAATTGTGTCCCATTCATTTTGATTGGAATGTTTTCTTTTGTTACAGCTGCATCTCTTAGTTTTGCTTTATGCAAGGCACTGCGTAACTCAAAAGCTAATCCTTCATTTGCCATTTTCAACAAATTGAAAGTAGGTTTACCTTGAGGCGCTACCAGAAAGGGAGTTATGACTCCGTGAATATGAACAATATCCATTTGTTCATTAACAACCACACTTGCAGGAGTAAATTTAGACAGCAGCATAGCTTCTGCACTTTTTCTAAAATCGGTTTGAGTTGGTTCTTGTTTGGTTACTTTTTGAGATTTAATTACAAGTGCTTCTTCTTTACGCTCAGTGGCTATGGGCATATAACGACCGGGTATTTGCTTCCGAAAGTAAATTTTTTCATGCTTATCGGCAGGAGAAAACAATTCGGTTACATTGCTAGTGCTTTCAGATTTCCCAAGTAACAAAAATCCATTTTCTTTTAGTGCGTAATGAAAAGTAGTGAGCGCTTTTTTTTGTAGAAAACTATCCATGTAAATAAGCACATTTCGGCAACTTATTAAATCCATTTTAGCAAATGGCGGATCTTTTAAAAAATTGTGAGGAGTAAAAATACACATGTCACGAATGAATTTGCTTACTTCGTAACTGCCGTTTTTTTTAATGAAATAATTTTTAACCCTCTCCTCAGAAAGTTTTTCAACTTCGGATTTTTCATAAATACCTGCCCTTGCTTTTTTGATAGCTTTTTCAGAAATATCAGAAGCAAAGAGTTGAACTTTCAATCCCTCTCTTTTAGTTGAACTAATGTATTCACTAACGCTTATTGCAATTGAATATACTTCTTCTCCTGTAGAGCAACCAGCAACCCAAATACGAAAGGGATCTTCTTTTAATTTATTTTTAAATAAAGTAGGGAAAATGGTATTGCTTAAAAATAGAAAAGTTTTCGGGTCACGAAAAAAAGAAGTAACAGGTATAAGTATATCTTGAAAGAGAGCATCCTGTTCGGCTTTATCGGATCTAAAATATTTTAAGTAGCTGGAAAGGTTTATATTTTGCGTAATAGTAATTCTACGGGCAATTCTTCGGTGAAAAGTGGGTTGCTTATAATAAGTGAAATCTACTCCTGTTCTAAGGCGAATGATAGAAATAATTTGTTTAAAAATAGCTTCATCACTTTTTGGCAGATCATCTTCTTCTTCTTTAAAAACATGTGTATTTTGGAAAGTGTTGTTGATATACAAAAGCTGTTCTGGTATTTTTTCGGGAGGTAAAATAAAATCGACAACACCAGCATTGATTGCACTTTGGGGCATGCCATTATATGTTGCTGATTCTATATTTTGGGCAATGCTAATACCTCCATGTTCTTTAATAGCTTTAAGGCCTAGTGTACCGTCAGTTCCAGTGCCAGATAGTACAATTCCTACAGCAAATTCTTTATGTACTTCTGCCAGAGAATTAAAAAAGACATCAATAGACAGATTGATTTTTTTTGCACGTTGGGTAAGTTTGAGCACTCCATCAACTGAAATAAGCATTTTGTTTGGAGGAATAACATATATATGGTCAGGTGCAAGATGGATTTCATCTGTAATTTCGAGAACTGGTATTTTTGTTACTCGTTGTAAAATTTCGGGAAGAATACTTCCATGAGCAGGATCTAGATGCTGCACAATAACAAATGCCATTCCTGAATTTTCTGGTATTGCTTGGAGTAACCGCTTAAATGCATCAAGCCCACCTGCACTCGCACCAATACCTATAATTGGAAAATCCTGTATGGTGGCTGGTGGCTGTAATTTTGTATTATTTTTTATCATGGTTCAAATCTGTAAACTCAATTCAACCGACATATTCTACAATAACCTTATCAAAGCAACACATAAAGTGAGGAGTAAGATAAATGATTTTAATATATGGATTTTAACAAAGTTAAAATTAAGCTAAATAAGAAGATATAGCAAAAAGTATTGTCTATTGATTAAATAGGATGTTTGATTATATTATATAACTTTATAATATACAGGATTTAAGATAAAATTTTAAAAACTACTTTCAAATTATTGTAATTAACACAATACCACTCATTACTATAAGTGTAACTAAGTTTTTAATTAATAGACTGAAATTGGTTAAGTAGGCAATACCTAAAGTAAACTCTATAAAAGCATAAATAAAGCTCAATTGATTAAACTTTTTTACTACAATAACATACATAGGCAAGCTTTCTGCAAAGCCTTATAAGTTTAGCTTTTTACTTTTAACATACTTGCATTAATAGCAACCACAACTGTGCTTACGGTCATTAATACTGCGCCAGTAGCTGGACTTAGCAAAATGCCTTGATGGTATAAAACGCCTGCTGCTTATTGCAAAGCTGTAAGATTTTGCTATAAGCAAATCTTTGTTTGTTTTTATTACAAGTACAGTTACTCGGCAGAGAAAGCCTCATTTTCAATCGTCATAACCAGCCTCCAATAAAATCCGCTCGCCTTAATCCTATAGCGATGTATTGGCACTTCCGCATCAATTGCCACAACAAGCCAGTACGATAGTTTTCAATCATTAAAACAATCGGACCCTGATTTAGCCCAAAGTGCCATGGGGAGACCCACCAACCATAAGGATTGCCTGCCGCACCCGGGTGAGTCGGGTTAAAAG
>JBKJQV010000324.1:0-14720 GCA_046593815.1 Sediminibacterium sp.
CCTTCTTCTAAAAGCAGGAGTTCCAGCAGTTGTTCCACCCGATGCTGAAACTTCCGGATCACCTTGGCCATTTGATTGAAGCAAGCAAAAACGATAGCCTCCATTTAATGTTGGCATTGTGCTTGTAATTGTTGATGTATCAAAACTGGTAGTTAACATTCTACTCAATCTTGGGTCTCTGCTACTTAGAGCTGTGTTTCCATTCAAGATAGTTCCATCTAACAATTGTGTGATGAATCTTGATGCTCTTCTATTACCAAAATTATTTCTTGCAGGGCCAGCTGGGTTAGTGTCATCGTTTCTTGATGCAGTAAAAGGAACCAAAAAGTTATCATTAGCATTAGAAAAAGATAGATCTACAAACTTAATTACCGAGTCGGCATTATAAGTATTTTTATTAGTAGTTCTATTATACAAACGAGCTAAAATACCATAAGTAAATTTAATCCATTTATCCCTATCACCTCTATAAATTAGGTCTCCCCGAGTTAAAAGTTTAAGAGGCGTTTTCCCGTCATTTCTGCTTAAGTATTTAATTGCTTGTCTGCAAAGTGAATCAATACCTTTATAAATTACATCCTGATTATCATATCTATATTTAGCTGTTGTTGCAGTTTGACCTAATTGCCAAGCATCATAAAATGGTAATTCACCAAAATAGTCGGTAGTTTGTTGAAAGCCCCATGCTCTCAAAGCATAACCTACACCAACATAATCCCAAGCCTCATCTTTTATCCCTTTATCAAATACTACTTCAAGAGAAGATCCTTGTTGTTGAAAGAAGGTTCTCCACATAGTGTTTGAACCAACCCCGCCTCCATTTCCTCCATGAAAATCAAAACCATCATTGGTAGTTGAAGTATAATTTT
This sequence comes from Sediminibacterium sp., assembly GCA_046593815.1. Taxonomy (GTDB): domain Bacteria; phylum Bacteroidota; class Bacteroidia; order Chitinophagales; family Chitinophagaceae; genus Sediminibacterium. The sequence goes on from JBKJQV010000324.1 coordinate 870, forward strand.
GTGTGTATGCGCCTGAGGACCTTCCATCTAAAAATGACGCAGCAGGAATTAAAGAATAAACTGGTGGTAAAAGCGCTGCTAGATCTGCGGATTGAGGACTAGATGGATCTGAGTTAATATCAAAATATTTTTTACATGCTGTAAATGATATTACTGTAGACACCAATAAAAAAGAATAAACTATTTTTTTCATTGTAATTTTTTTTCGATTAAAACTGAACATTGATTCCAAAATTAAGACCGAGTGGAGTTGCTAAATTTCCTAGGTCCATACCAATACCGCCTATTCCACCTCTTGTAGAAGCATTGTTTCCATTTACAGATGGATCAGCTCCTGTATAATTAGTGATCATAAATGCATCGGTAACTGTACAGAAAATGCTAGCACTCTTTAAAAACTTTTGACGCTTTATCGTTTTAGCTGGCACTTTATAAGATAAAGTAATATCTCTCATTCTGATCCAGTTAATATCCCTTTCTATAAAGTCTTCATCTATACTGCCTGATGAATAATAGTCGCTCCGAAATAAGGGACTAATAACTATTGTGTTTGGTGTTGGATTAGCAGAATTTTGTAATCCATCATTTAATACTCCTTTAATTACTCTTGGTGTTTCTCTATCAAGCGTTCTGGTACTCATACCTCTAGTATACAATAAGTATTCTGTACCATTCCAAATATCTCCACCTTTTCTTATATCAAGCAAAAATGAAAGGCTCCAGCTTTTGTATATGAAACTGTTGCTAAAACCCATAGTAAAATCGGGCTGACGATCACCTATTATTGAGTATGCACCAGTTGCTATTCCAGAACCCCCAATAAATACTGGTAATCCACTGGTAGGAGAAATAATCAAATCTCCATTAACATTTCTACTAAATCTATTTCCTGCTAATTGATAAATACTACCTCCTTCTTGAGATATATTTCTGATATTAGATAACCATGTATCTGAATTATAAAATTGAGGAAGACCAGCTGGCATTCTCAAAATTTTATTTCTATTTCTTGCAAAGTTTATAGTAGTATTCCAGGTTAAATTTTTGTTCTTTATTGGAGTTCCTAGGATTTGAAATTCAAATCCTTTGTTTTCTACATCTCCACCATTTATCCATTGAAGAATAGAACCAGAAGCATAAGATAGTCTGGGAGCAATTATCTGATCAGTGACTTTTTGACTATAATATGCAAAATCAACACTTAATCTTCCTTTAAAAAACTTTACTTCAGTACCAATTTCTAAATTCTTGCCAAACTCTGGACGAAGATCAGGATTTCCTTGAAATACACTTGGAGTAAAGCCTCCGCCATTGGTATTTGATTGGATAAATTTATTCCCTTTAACATAAGAAGTTGATGGATCTCTTCCGTTGGTAGCATAACTTACTCTTAACTTAGCAAAACTAATTGGCTTTGGCAAACTAAATAAGTCTGACAAAATTAAATTAGCCCCTGTACTCCAATAAAAATAAAAAGCATCAGAAGTTTGGTAATTCAATGGATCTATTAATCTACTACTACCATCCATTCTTCCCGATAAGGTAAAATTTAAGAAATTCTTATATGATCCAGTATAACCACTATACAAACCAAGTTTATTAAAATTGGTATTAGTAGTTGTTGTAGAAACGGTTAAAGGGTCAGTATTATTTAAACTTACGAAAGTAGGATCGAACAATCTTTCACCTCTCACTCCATTAACTTCCTCTTTTCTTGAATCGAAGTTAAATTGTGTAGTCAAAGTATTGTTTAGCTGTCCAAATTTTTTCTTAATAGTGGCACGGTAAACTCCATTTAGCAATCGTTGAATTTGGCGATATTCAGTGATGTTACCTCCCGTACCCACTCCAGTACCTGCACCAAGATTGGTATTACTTTGAGGACTAATAAACATGGTTCCTTTACCTGCATAATAATCCACCCCCATTATTGCTGTTAAATTCAACCATTTTGTAGGATCGTACGATAGCTGAAAATTACCTAATAATCTATCGTTAATATCAAAATTCTTATTATAATTAACATCAAATAACGGATTATCATCTTCAGCACCACCATCATTCCTGATAGTTCTTCTTGTTCCATTAGGATTTAAATATACCCTGATATCATCATCAACAGGCCAAGTTAATAGACTTAATAAAAACCCAGTTGATCCTTTAAATCCTTTTTTAGTTTGAGCGCTAATATAAGAGAAACTTGTTGTGACGTTCAATTTTGGGCTTAACTTAAATGTAGAGTTCAATCTAAAATTATACCTGGTAAAACCTGTTGTAGGTACAACCCCTTGATTGTCGTATACACTCGCTGTAAATCTATAAGTAGACATATCACTACCTCCATCAATTGATACATTATGGATTTGAGTTTTACCAGTTTGAAAGAAATTACCAATATTATCAAATATTTGGGTGCCTGTGGTTGGAATCTTCTGACCAAAAAAGGTTCTTACTAAAGGGTTGGTTACACCTAATGAACCTTGATCGAATACAGTTTGTTGCTTTGGTAACCTATATACAGTTTCAGTTCTAAAAGAATTATTATAAGATATTGTTGACTTCCCTTTGGTACCCTTTCTAGTAGTAATTACAATTGCACCGTTACTTCCATCAGAACCATATAAAGAAGTTGCTTCTGGTCCTTTTAAAACAGTAACACTTTCAATATCTTCAGGATTAATATCCATTGCTCTATTTCCAAAATCATTGTTTCTATTACCTTGACTACCTGGTAAACGATCCTGTGCTTCAACTGCATTATTGTCGATAATTAATCCATCAACAACAAAAATAGGTTGGTTGGTTCCGTCGATTGATGTAGGGCCACGTAAAATAATACTAGAAGAAGCTCCTGGCATTCCAGAAGTAGATGTAATCATTGCTCCAGGAATTCTACCTGCTAATGAGTTGATAAAATTATCTCTTTTGGTAGAGGCGATATCTTCTCCACTTACAGTAATGGTTTGATAAGTAAGATCTCTTTTGTTTTTCTTAATACCATATGCAGTTACAACTACATTACCTACTTCTTTGTCTTCACTTGTCATACGAATACTTATTGTTTTAGTATCTCCAACTTCTACCTCCTTTGTAGAGTAGCCAACATAAGTAAACATAAGCGTTTGACCCTTTTCGGCTGCTATGGAAAAATATCCTGCCGGATTTGTTTGGGTTTTCTTTGAGGTACTTTTATTGGTAACAGTAACGCCAATTAAAGGTGAGGCATCATCATCTGCAATAATAGTACCACTAACATTTTTATCTTGAGCAAACAGGTTTGTACTCACAATAAGAAGGAGCATTAATCCCAATAATAGCTTTGAATGGGTAGCAAATTTTCTCATAATTACTTTGTTTGAATTATTGACATTTTTATTCCGCAAAAAGCTGCAAGTAAAAATGCAAATACAGTTAGTTTCTATAGTTTAATTATTAAAAGTAAATTAAAATACCATACGGAATTATGTTAATCGGCAAATAAGCGCAGAAATTATTCACATTTTTATTATGTATAAAATACACAACCAATCAAAGTATTTGAATTCCTGCTGCTAAATACGGAGAAAGTTTTTCATCTGTAGGCAACAATTCAGTAACCAACACATCAATCTCTTGCAATGCACAAACCTGCAAGTGCTGAGTTGTATTTAATTTTTCAGCAATTGCTAATGACACAACTTTTTTGGAGCAAGCTATCATTGCCTTTTTAACTTCTATAATTTCCCATTCTAAATCGGTAATTCCATAATTTATATCTATACTATTGGTGCCTAATAAGCATAAATCGGCCCTAATTTGACCGAGTCGTTGAACCACTTCTGCACCTACAGCCATTTGAGCACTTTTTAAGAACTTATTCCCTAAAAAAATTACTTCGGCATTTGGATGTTCCAATAATTCTAATGCAATAGGAATATTTGCTGTAACAAATGTGGCGTTTAATTTTGGAGGTAACATTTTAACTAATTCACGCATCGTTGTACCGCCAGATATAACTATCAACATGCCATCTTTAATAAGTTCTATTGCTTTTTGTGCTATAATTTGTTTTTCAGTTAAAGAGTAAACATGTTTACTTTCTATAGTAAAATGAAATGATTTTGCCAAAGCACCTCCATGAACTTTAATTAACTTCCCTTCTTCTGTTAGTTCTTGTAAATCTCTACGAATAGTATCTTCCGAAACATCCAATTGAATGCATAAATCGGATGATAAAACTTTATTGTGGATATTGATTTGTTGTATTATGTAGGCTTGTCGTTCTTTTTTAAGCATCATTAAAAGTAAAGAGAATGACCAAAAACGAACAAAAAAAATATTTTTTAGCCTTATTCACCTTGCAAATAAGTAATTTAGCAGCCCTTTGATTTTATGATTTCACCCAATACCATACAACAAATTACCAACCGTATCGATATTATTGATGTTGTTGGTGAATTTGTGAAATTGAAAAAAAGAGGCACCAATTACCTCGGCCTCTGCCCTTTTCATGGAGAAAAATCACCTTCTTTTACCGTTTCTCCTGCCAAAGAAATTTATAAATGTTTTGGCTGTGGGAAAAGTGGCAATACCATTACTTTTTTAATGGAACACGAGAAGTATAGTTATGTTGAATCATTAAAATGGTTAGCAGAACGATACAATATTGAAGTTGAAGAAACTCAGAAAACACCAGAACAAGCTCAGCAAATACAAATTGCCGATAGCTTACACGCTATCAATCATTTTGCCCAAAAATATTTTGCAGATCAACTATTAAATACCGAAGAAGGCGTTAATAACGCTCTCTCCTATTTAAAGGAAAGAGGATTTAGGGAAGATATCATCAACAAATTTCAAATTGGTTATAATCCAGATGCAAGAGATGGTTTAACAAAAGCATTATTGGCTAATCAATTCAATTCAGAACTATTACCAAAAACTGGTTTAGTATCAAATAGAAATAATGAACTAGTTGATAACTATAGGTCTAGAATTATTTTTCCTATTCATAATAATAGCGGTAAAGTAATTGGCTTTGGAGCAAGGGTAATTGGCAAATCTGATAAAGGCCCAAAATACATTAACACCCCTGAGAATGAAATTTATGTAAAGAGTAAAATATTATACGGTTCTTATTTTGCAAGAATGGCTATAGACAAAGCCGATGAATGTTTATTGGTTGAAGGCTATACAGATGTAGTTAGTTTACACCAAGCAGGAATTGAAAACGTTGTTGCTAGTGGTGGCACATCGCTTACTATAGATCAGCTTCGCTTAATAAAAAAATATACCAATAACCTAACCATTATTTATGATGGTGATAGTGCAGGAGTTAAAGCTGCATTGCGTGGATTAGATTTAGCCATTGAAGAAAGTTTAAATGTACGCTTAGTATTAATTCCCGAAAATGAAGATCCTGATAGTTATGTAAACAAATTGGGCGCTTCAGCTTTCAATCAGTTTATTGAATCATCAAAAAAAGATTTCATTCTTTTTCAATTAGATGTATTACTTAAAGAAGCAGGGAATGATGTAAATAAAAAAAGTGGTATTGTAAATCAAATTGCCGAATCATTAAGTAAAATTAATAAAACAGAAGACTTTACTAAACAGCAAGATTATATTAAACGTTGTTCTGCAATTTTAAAAATTGATGAGACTGGCTTCACTAATTTGGTAAACAAATACAAGCGTGATAAAATTAGCAAAGACGAAAAGAAAATGTCTTTTGATGAAGCTTCTTTTATTCAGCAAGATGCAGAACAATACAATCCAGAATTTGATAATTCGGCTTCACTTCTTCTTCAAGATGAATTATATGAAAAAAATATTTTAAGGGTATTATTAGAACACGGACTCAAGCCTTTCAACGAAAGCAAATCCATTGCTGTATTTGTTTTTGAAGAAATGGAACAGTTCCATTTTGATAATGATCAATTTGAAAAATTATTGGAAGTTTATAAAGATTGGTATAATAAAGGAATGGAGCCTACTGCTAAAACATTGTTATATCATGAAGATGAATTTGTTAGAAATACCATTACCAATATTACCATGTTCCCTTTCGAACTAAGTCTTAGATGGGATGAAATAATGGAAGGAATGAAAATATTAAACAGAGACATTTCTGTAAATGATACTATAATGAGTTTAAATTATTTTAAACTACGTAAGCTCAAAAAAATGTTTGATCAAAATCAACAAGACATGGAAAATGCCAATTATGAAGATCAAATAAAATTAATTGAATTGCATAAACAATTGAAAGAATACGAAAGGGCAATTACACTTCAATTGGGTACTGTAATTATTAGATAATTATCCCAATCAAAAAGCCCCCGAAAATCGGAGGCTTTTAAATAAAACTTTATTCAACTTACTTCACTTCTTCAAACTGTGCATCTTCAACTGTATCGCTATTAGTTGATTGAGCTCCTTCTTGAGGTCCAGCTTGTTCAGCACCTGGCTGTGCTCCTGTTTCTTGTTGTGCTTTATATATATCTTCACTAGCAGCAGTCCATGCAGCATTCATTTCTGCAGTAGCAGTTTCAATTGCAGGGATGTCTTGTGCTTTATGAGCATCTTTCAACTTTGTTAAAGCTGTTTCGATAACTGTCTTTTTATCTGCTGGAATTTTTTCTCCAAACTCTTTGAATTGCTTTTCGGTTTGAAAAATTAAGCTATCAGCCTGATTTAATTTCTCAACACGATCTCTCGCTTCTTTGTCAGTTGCTTCATTAGCTTTTGCTTCTGCTTTCATTTTTTCTACTTCTTCCTTACTTAAACCGCTACCGGCTTCAATACGAATTTTTTGTTCTTTTCCAGTGCCTTTATCTTTTGCACTTACATGCAACATACCATTAGCATCTATATCAAAAGTAACTTCAATTTGTGGAACTCCTCTTTGCGCAGGTGGAATACCATCTAAATTAAACATACCTAAACTCTTATTCTGATTAGCCATTGGGCGCTCACCTTGTAATACGTGTATTTGAACACCTGGTTGGTTATCGCTAGCAGTAGAATATACTTCAGTTTTCTTTGTTGGAATAGTGGTATTAGATGCAATCATGGTTGTCATTACACCACCCATTGTTTCAATACCTAAACTCAAAGGTGTAACATCTAGTAACAATACATCTTTAATTTCTCCTGACAATACTGCACCTTGAATTGCGGCACCTACTGCAACTACTTCATCTGGGTTAACTCCTTTATTAGGCTTTCTTCCAAAGAATTTTTCAACAATATCTTGTACTTTAGGAATACGTGTTGAGCCTCCTACTAAAATCACTTCATCAATATCTGTAATAGAGTAACCTGCATCTTTTAATGCAGATTCACATGGTTTTAAACAACGTGCAAATAAATTATCGGCAAGCTGTTCAAATTTTGCGCGACTTAATTTTACAACTAAGTGTTTAGGAACTCCATCAACTGCTGTTACATATGGTAAATTAATTTCAGTTTCAGAAGAAGAACTTAATTCAACCTTAGCTTTTTCTGCAGCCTCTTTTAAACGTTGCAGAGCCATTGGGTCTTTACGTAAATCAATTGCTTCTTGGTTCTTAAATTCTTCAGCTAACCAATCCATAATTACTTTATCAAAATCATCTCCGCCTAAATGCGTGTCTCCATTAGTTGATTTTACTTCAAAAACACCATCTCCTAATTCAAGGATTGAAATATCGAAAGTTCCACCGCCTAAATCAAAAACCGCAATCTTTTGATCAGCATGTTTTTTATCTAACCCATATGCCAAAGCTGCAGCAGTTGGTTCATTCACAATTCTTCTAACAATCAAACCTGCAATTTCTCCTGCTTCTTTTGTTGCTTGACGTTGTGCATCATTAAAGTATGCCGGAACTGTAATAACAGCTTCAGTAACTTCTTGACCAAGATAATCTTCTGCAGTTTTCTTCATTTTTTGCAAAATCATTGCAGAAATTTCTTGTGGAGTATACAAACGGTCATCTATCGCTACACGAACTGTATTGTTATCACCTTTGGCTACTTTATAACTCCAATGGCTAATTTCTTCCGTTACTTCGTCGAATTGGCGACCCATGAAACGTTTTACACTAGTTATGGTATTTTGAGGGTTAGTAATTGCCTGACGTTTTGCAGGATCACCAACTTTTCTTTCTCCATTTTTTAAAAATGCTACTACTGAAGGGGTTGTTCTACGACCTTCATCGTTTGCAATAACAACCGGCTCATTTCCTTCCATAACAGAAACACAACTATTGGTGGTTCCTAAATCAATCCCAATTATCTTTCCCATATTATTTATTTTTTACTCAATTATAAAGTCAATCTTTGTGCCATCAAGCATTTAAATGAAAAATTGGCATAATTTGTTTTAAAACCATTTTATTATCATATTTATGCTGTCAAATTTTTAATAATTGGGGGTAGAACCCTGACATATTAAATATATTTTGTATTTTAAAATCATATCTTCCTGTGACTAGATCGCATAACTAAGCGTATGGCAAACTGGTTTAATCGCGTTTTTATATTTTCACTTTTGCTAATTGGATCTATTAGTGGTTTTAGTCAGGGAAAAACAATTGTTGGCAAAATAGTTAATCCATTTACTAAAGAACTTGTACCATATGCTTCAGTTCAATGGCAAAAAAACGGAAATGGAATATTAACTGATAGTGCTGGTTTTTTTATTATTAGAAAATCTCCTTACCCTTTAGACAGCTTGATTGTAGGATATGTTGGATATGAAACAGTATCCTATTTTATCAATTCTTCTAAATCAGACACTTTGATGTTATTTTTAGGACAACTAAAACAAAGTACTGAAGTATTTGTAAAATCGAAATTTAGCAAAGGATTAAGATGGTGGAAAACGGTAGTTGCTAATAAGCCTAAGAACGATCCTTATCAATATGATTCCTATTCATATGAATTGTATAATAAGTTACAAATTGATCTTAAGAATATTAAAAAAGAAAAATTCAACAATATTAAATTAATGAAACCATTTGGTTTTGTTTTAGATAATATTGATAGCATCTCAGAAAATAAGCCATTTATCCCTGTTTTTTTAACCGAATCCTTATCTAATTATTATTATTCGAACAACCCCTCAGCAACAAGAGAAGTAATAACAGCTCAACAAACTCATGGATTAAAAAATGAGTCGATGCTGCAATTTTTGAACGGTGTAAACCAAAAAATAAATGTTTATAGTAATCAACTTTCTATTTTTGGTAAAGAGTTTATTAGTCCACTTAGCAATATTGGAAATAAGTACTATTATTATAAAGGAGCCGATACTGTAACAATTGGAAATGATAAATTTTACCATTTAATTTTCACTCCCCTTAGAGATGGTGAAAATACTTTTTCTGGAGACTGTTGGATACATAGTACCAGTTGGGCTATTCAACGGATTTCATTAAACATTAATGAATCTGCTAACATTAATTTTGTAAAACGACTTACCATTTCACAAGAATTTAAAATAAATGATTCAGGTAAATGGTTATTTGCTAAAGATGTTTTTGTAGCAGAGATTTCGCCATTAAAAAAAGATAAATTCTCTTTTATTGGGAGGAAAACAAAACTATATAATAAAATTAAAATTAATAATCCTGATATAGCTATAGAGATTAAAAAAAATAAAATAAAAGAGGAAACTATTTCTCTTGAAGAAACAGTCATCACTGACAAGAATTATTGGAACAATCATCGACCAGAAAAACTGAGCAGAAACGAAGAGAATGTGTTGAAATTGATTGATACTTTAAAAACAATGCCTATATTTAAAAAGTATAGTGAAACTTTAGAATTCGTTTTGGGGGGTTATAAAAAATTAGGAAAATTCGAAATTGGCCCATGGTTCAAATGGATTAGCGGGAATCAACTTGAACGATTTAGACTGCGTTTTGATTTAGGAACTACTGAGTTATTCAGCAAAAATTTGAGACTACATTCTTATATCGCTTATGGATTTAAAGACAATCGTTTTAAAGGAAAATTTGATGTTAATTATAAAATTCCAAATAGTAAAGGATGGAGTTTAAATGCCTCTTATTTGAATGATTTAGCCAACGGGAAAATAAAATACAATGATGAAGATGTTACAACAGATAATTTATTTAGTCAGTTAATTCGGAGGCCGAATATTCCTCAAAAGTTTCTTGGCATTGAAGAATATAAGTTTGGTTTTGGGAAAGAATGGGCATCTCGGTTTTCAATAAATAGCTTTATAAGTAGAATAGACTTCATTACTTATGATCCACTTCCCTCTAATAGATTTCTTTCAGATAAACCAATTATTAATACTGAGTTGGTATTAAAATTTAGGTATGCCCCAGGAGAAAGAACGATTAACACACATCGAAAAGATTTTAAACTAAAATCGAATCAGCCAATTTATGAATTACGTTTAGGGCAATCAGTTCATGGTCTATTTCAAGGAGAATATCAATTTAGCAAACTCTATTCAAGCATAAAGCAGCAAATAAGAATCCCACGATTTGGTCAATTAAACTATATGATTTATGGAGGTAAAATTTGGTCGAGTAATGCTTTACCTTTTATGTTATTAGAATTGCATCCTGGTAATGAAATATATTACTACAATAAGGAAACTTTTAACCTAATGAATAGATTCGAATATTTTAGTGATCAATTTGTAGGAATAAATATTGAACACAATATTGAAAAGAAATTATTGAATCTACTCCCGTTCATGAGAAAATCTCCTATTCGTCAATTTTGGAATATTAAAACTGTGTTAGGTAACTTAGACAGAGGAAGTAGATTATTAAATAGAACTGATTTTGGAGATTATCGTTTGAGAGCATTAAATGGAAACTATTATACAGAAATAGGAACCGGTTTTGACAATATTGCTCACTTTTTTAGGATAGACTTAGTTTGGCGCTTTAACCCAAATCAGCGCATTTTACAGATTTATCAGAATTATAATAATTTTGGAATATTTGGAAGCTTTAGAATTCAGTTCTAAAGCTTAGCAGCTTTGAAAGTGAAATTTTTCTGAGAGAAATAACTAAATGCAACCACAAAAAAAGTAGTCGCAATTTTAGATGGTGTTGGATACCATCCTAATAAGTCTACAAAAATCTTTAAGAAAAGATAGTTCAATACTAAACATCCAGAAACTACCATAAAATATTTGCCTAATTGTTCTTTTTTAGCAACATTAGTTTCTTGAAAAACAACATACCTGCTTAAGTAAAATCCTATTGGAAAAGTTATTAAAAAGCTCATTAAAAAGGAAGCGATATGGGGTCCGATTGTTAAAAAACTTAAGTGAACAGGTTGTTTTAGTAATATAAAATTATAGGCGATAAAAAACAAACTGATATCTAAAACTGTGTTAAACCCACCACATGCGGCATACCTGAAAGTTTGTAATGGCATAAAATTTCTAAAGATCGGATAGAACAAATCCACCGTCTGTAGAATTAAATTACGAATGAAAACATGCAGCTTTTGCATAACGGATTGCAAATGTAGCGCTTAATTGGTTAGTTTTGCCATCCGAAATTGTTAGTATATGAGCTTGGTTCAAAAGATTAAAGTAGCAACAGCAGCAAGTATCAATGAATTATACGCCAATACTATTCAGCCCAATAATATATCAGTTAATACTACTAAGCCAGAATTTGTTGGCGACTATACAGTAGTATTATTTGCTTTTATAAAAGAGTTGAAAAAATCTCCTGAAACAATCGGACAAGAATTGGGAACGCATTTGGTAACAAATAATCCCGATTTATTTATTCAGTTTAATCTTGTAAAAGGTTTTTTAAATCTCACAATCAATAACAATTACTGGCTTGCTTTTTTAAAAGATACTTATACCAACAATCAATATGGCAAAGCTGAAAATAATGGATTAAATGTAATGGTAGAATACTCCTCCCCTAATACGAATAAGCCATTGCATTTAGGTCACTTAAGAAATAATTTTTTAGGGAGAAGTATTGCAGAAATTTTAAAAAAAACTGGTAATAAAGTTGTAAAAACTTGTATAGTAAATGATCGTGGCATACATATTTGTAAAAGCATGGTTGCTTGGCAATTTTTTGCAAATGGCGCAACACCTAGGAGCAGTAATCAAAAAGGTGATCATTTTGTGGGAGATTATTATGTAAAATTTAATGACGAATATAAATTACAAATAGCCGAACTAAAGAGCAAAGGAATTTTAGAAGAAGAAGCTGAAAAGATAGCCCCCATTATGAAAGCAGCACAACAAATGTTGTTAGATTGGGAAGAAGGCAAACCATCTGTAATTGAGCTTTGGAAAAAAATGAATGAATGGGTTTACGAAGGATTTGATGTTACTTATAAAAAAATAGGTACCGATTTCGACAAAACATATTTCGAGAGCAACACCTATTTATTAGGAAAAGATTTAGTTACAAAAGGTTTATCTAAAAAAGTGTTTTATAAAAAAGAAGATGGAAGTGTTTGGATTGATTTAACTGGTGACGGCTTGGATGAAAAAATTGTTCAAAGAAAAGATGGCACATCTGTATATATAACACAAGACATTGGATTGGCGGAACAAAAACAAAACGAATTCAATGCAAATCAAAGTATATATGTTGTAGGTGATGAACAGAATTATCACTTTAAAGTATTGAAACTAATTTGTCAAAAATTAGAACTACCGTCTGCAGATGGAATTTTTCATTTGAGTTATGGGATGGTAGAATTACCATCGGGTAAAATGAAAAGTAGAGAAGGAACTGTTGTAGATGCAGATGAATTGGTAGATGAAATGGTTGCTATTGCAAAACAAAAAACGGAGGAACTAGGGAAAGTAAATGATTTTACTGAGGAAGAAAGGAATGAGCTTTTTGAAACATTGGGATTGGGAGCTTTGAAGTTTTTCTTATTAAGAGTTGATCCTAAAAAGAAAATGGTTTTTAACCCAGAAGAGAGTATCGATTTTCATGGCTTTACTGGTCCATTTATTCAATACACTTATGCTAGAATTAAAAGTGTTTTCCGAAAATTAGACATCAATAGTGCGATTAAATTAGAAGATGAAAAAGTTGCTTCAGATCATAATTTTTTACCATTAGAAAAAGAAATGGTTATACAGTTAGAGCAGTTTCCAGATTTATTAAATGATGCTGGAAAAGAATTGGATCCCTCTAAAGTGGCTATTTATATTTTTAATTTAGCAAAAACATATAGTTCGTTTTACAATGAGCATTCAATTGCTAATGCAGAGAATGAGGAAAAGAAAAGATTGAGGTTAATGTTATCAATATTAACTGCAAGTGTTATTAAATCAGGTATGTTGGTATTAGGCATAAAAGTCCCAGAAAGGATGTAGTAATTATTTTCTAATATTGCAATCTTATTAGCCCGGGTGTTGAAATTGGTAGACAAGCCACCTTGAGGTGGTGGTGCTGGAAACGGCGTGCTGGTTCGAATCCAGTCTCGGGCACAAACGCCTCCAACTAAGTTGGGGGTGTTTTTTTGTCTAGACCGTCGCAAATTAATTTGCGTAAGGGCGAGATCAAAAAAAACACAGCAGCACCGAAGGTGATGCGAGGCGTTTGAGTAAGACCAACATATAGGAAGACGGCGAACGAAGTGAAGCCGGCAATCCTGAAAAGTAAAAATATGTAGAGGCTTTGAGTAAGACCAACATTTAGGAAGACGTTTTGAGCAAAGCGAAAAACGGCAATCCTGTTTTAAAAAATAATAAACGAAAAAACACAGCAGCACCGAAAGTGCTGTAAGGCGTTTGAGTAAGACCAACTTTTAGAAGTCGGCGAAACGAAGCATTAGGGGTTACACGGGGTCCTGTAACCCCTAATAACTAATTGATAATCACATTACTACATCCAAAAAATA
>JBKJQV010000060.1:0-6458 GCA_046593815.1 Sediminibacterium sp.
AGTTCTGGGCAGACAGTTGGTCAATTCCCCAACTGCAGCAATACTCGAACGTTATGCCCAATTGTAGGACGAAACCAAAATGAACGTATTATTCCACACAACAACAGCAATTAGTGTCGCAGTAATGTTGACGGACACAAAAAGAATTGAGCTATCTAAGACTTCCACAAACGCTGTTTGGACAAGTGTTTTGGCATTTATCGTTGGACTTATTTTACATGGTGCGTTAGATTATATTCCACACTGCTATCCAATTAATTCTAAAATTGACACAATTGCTGGATTGGCATTGATATTGACAACTATTTGGCTGACAAATAAAAAATATCGATTAATTGTAGGCCTCTCTTTTCTTGGCTCTATTTTTCCAGATTTGGTTGATCTTTCGCCACATATTATTAATAAACAACTTGGCCTTAGTTTGCCGACATTTAAAATAATATTCCCCTGGCATTTACACAAATATTCTGGTTCTATTTTTAATGACAATTGTGATAATTCGAAACTAAATCATTTGCTGTTGATTTTCACAATTAGCATAGTTTGTTGGTGCAGACAAACAGACCTGAAAACAATGTTCAATAAAAATATATAATTAAAACAACTGGGCATAACAAAAGGCTTTGCAAAAGTTGGGTTTTAGAATATCGCCCATCAACTGTTGTATTTCAATTTAACTTCAGTAATTTGGCTTTAGCTAATCGCGTCTTTAGTGGCCAAGCCAGCAGTTGGAATGCTATTTCCCAACCTTCGCAAAGCCCGGGACGTTGTGCGTCATTTTATGAGCAACCAGTAACAGAGAGACAAATGTGACTATTGGACAAACAAAATGAAAGCAATAAATATTCATAAAAGAGAAATTCAACAGCCCAAGACTGAAATTGCCAAGTTGTTCAATACTTTGGCGACAGACAATGATATGATGTTAGCAACAGATAAATGGTCGCCTATGAGGTTGGACAAAGGATTACGGATTGGCTCAAAAGGTGGACACGGGCCAATAAAATATTTTGTAACCGAATATCAGCCTGAAAAATCTATAACATTTCAGTTTGATTTGACGGGTTTTAATGGTTTTCACAGATTTGACTTAACAGAGTTAGGACCTAATAAAACGGAACTTTCACATATTATTGATATGACAACGACAGGTTCAGCGACCTTAAAATGGGCAATAGCAATTCGGTGGTTACACGATGCTTATATTGAAGACGCATTTGACAAAGTTGAAAATCATTATACAAAAGACAAAAAAAGTAGTAAATGGAATTTGTGGGTAAAGACATTAAGAAAAGTTATGAAACCGAAACGAAAATAAAAAACGAACGCACAACAAAAGGCTTTGCAAAAGTTGGGTTTCAGAATATCGCCCATCAACTTTTGTATTTCAATTTAACTTCAGTAATTTGGCTTTAGCTAATCGCGTCTTTAGTGGCCAAGCGAGCAGTAGGAATGCTATTTCCCAACCTTCGCAAAGCCCGGGACGTTATACGCAAACCTTTTTAAAAATATATATAATGATAAAAATTAAAACTCTGCTGTTGTTAATATGCTTGACAACAACTTTTTATGGCTATTCGCAATTCAGATCAGATAACATAGGAGGTTACATTTTTTCTTTGCGCGTAGACAGTTCAAATAACTTTATTATAGGGGAACAGCCTAATAAAACCGAACGAGCAAAATATGCCTTAGAAGATAGAGTTCAAGGTCTTAGCAGTTATTCCTACTCGGGTGAAGTTAAGTCTTGGAGTAATGTATACGTTTACAATGACTCAACGCTAAAATTACATAAAGTGTTTGATTTACCTATTTTAGTCGTTTATCCCGTCTATGAAGTTATGTCATCATTGAAGTATGCAATTAATAACTATCGAGGACTTATAAGTGGCGTTACAAAAGAACATATTATATATGCTGTAAAGACCGATAAATATAATGCTAATGGAATAATTGACACAGATGATCCTGTTTATTTATATGCTTCTAAGAAGGACGGAACGGAGTGTAAACAAATTTCACCAGAGGGTATGAATGTTACAAGTTGGAGATTAATCAAAGGAGGTATGGGCATTATATTAACAGTTCAACCTGATTTGAATGGAGATAAGAAGTTTTTAGAGGATGAAGTGCTTTATGAGATAGATTTGAACACAGATATCTCAAAAATAAAATCCAGAATTTTATCTAAAAAGTAATAAGGTTAGCGTATAACAAAAGGCTTTGCGCAAGTTGGGCTTATATCAATGGCCCATCAGCTTTGGAGTTTCAATCAACTTCAGTAATTTGGCTTTAACTAATCGAGTCTTTAGTGGCCAAGCCAGCAGTAGTAACACAGATTATCCAACCTTCGCAAAGCCCCGAACGTTAGTGGCAACTTTATGAAACGACAGAGCTACATATTAAAAATTGACAAACCTTGTGAACAGGAATGGACCTCAATGACCAAGACTGGCATTGGAAAGTTTTGTTCTCACTGCTCTAAGACTGTAATTGATTTTACTCAACTGACCGACAATGAAACTTTACAAATTATTGAGCAAAATTCAGGCAAACTCTGCGGACGTTTGACACAAGAACAACTGAATAGAGCAATACAATTATACCAACCGACAAACAATTCACGAATTTATAAAATACTTGCAGGTCTTTTGTTAGTTGGGGCAAGCGAAAATTTATTAGCGACAGACAATCAAAAATTTCAACAAGAAATTGTTTCCATTATTGACAACAACAAAAACATACAACCGACAGAAACAAAATCTGAACCGACAACCGACAGTTTGAAAAACGTTGTTCAAGGGTTAGTTATTGACGCAAAGACAAAAGAACCTTTACCTTTTGCATCAGTTTTAATCAAGGACACAAAAACAGGAACGACAACTGACCTTGATGGAAGGTTTAAGCTTGTAATTTCAGACAATTTAGTAACGCACAAAATTTATTTGGTTATAACATACGTTGGTTACGAACAGACAGAAATTGTAATCAACAAAAATGACTTGCCAATGACCAAAGACCATGTTATAGTCCCAGCCGAACAGGCATTTTTAGGTGAAGTTATAATTGTAAAAAAGAAAAAATGGTGGCAGAGAAAAAATAAAAGCAGCCACTAACATCGGCTTTGCAAAAGTTGGGTTTCAGAATATCGCCCATCAGCTTTTGTATTTCAAATTAACTTCAGTAATTTAGGCTTTAGCTAATCGCGTTTTTAGTGGCCTAAGCGAGCATTAGGAATGCTATTTTCCAACCTTCGCAAAGCCCCGGCCGTTAGCTGCAAGCGTAAAATGACCCTGCGAATTTGAACAGTCATAAAAGACAATATTAATGCGACATATTTTAAAGACAATTTTCTTTCTTCTGACAACTATTACTGTATCGGCTCAACAAACAAATCTTGTTACTGATATTTATTCTATTCAAGACAGCGTTTCAATTCCTACAAAAAGCGGAGTAAATATTTCTGCAATAATTGTTCGAAAAAAAACAAATATTCAACCTTTACCAGTTATTCTTTTTTATACTACATACTATCAAGGTACAGGAGACAACATTCTTGGAAAAAAATCAGCAGATAGAGATTATGTTGGCGTAGTGGCTTACGCCCGTGGCATCCGGACAAATCTGAAAAATTATGAACCTTATGAACACGAAGGAAAAGATATTTACGACATTATTGATTGGATAAGCACCCAACCTTGGTGCAATGGAAAAGTGGCAATGTATGGTGGAAGTTATACAGGATTTTCGCAGTGGGCAACGGCTAAACATTTGCACCCAGCATTAAAAACCATTGTTCCGCAGGTGGCGGTGATGCCAGGATTTGACGCACCAATGGAAAACAACGTTCCTTATGGAAGTATTTTAAGTTGGGCTAACGACAATATTTATAAAAACAAGCTGTATAGTAGAGGTTTAGTTTTTGATTGGTTTGAAAAAGGCACTTCTTTTCGTAGTTTGGATAGCTTGGGCGGACAACCAAATCCCATATTTCAAAAGTGGCTTAAACACCCAGCTTATGATAATTATTGGCAATCATTAGTGCCAACACCAAATGAATATGCAAAAATCAACATTCCAATTTTAACAACAACGGGCTACTATGACGGCTCACAGATTGGAGCAATTCAGTATTTCAAATTGCATAATAAATATAACAAAAAGGCAAACCATTATTTTGTCATTGGACCTTATGACCATTGGGGTGGACAAAGAAAAGCATCACCAAACTTAATGGGCTACGACATTGACAGTATTGCGAATATCAGTATGGAAAACTTGGCTTTTCAGTGGATAGATTGGATTTTAAAAGACGGTAAAAAGCCCGACTTACTAAAAGACAAAGTGAATTATGAAGTGATGGGAACTAACGAGTGGAAACATGTTGCTTCATTAGACAAGATGAATAATGACACTTTGAAATTTTATCTAAACAACAATTTTACTCTTGATAATAAAAAGCCAATTGACAAACAATTTGTAAAACAGACAATAGACTTTAAAGACAGAGAAACTCAAAACAATTATTTTACACCAACTATAATTTTCGATACACTTGATGTAAGCAATGGTTTGGTTTTTACGACCATGCCATTTGAAAAAGAGTTTTTAATAAATGGTTCGTTTACAGGTAACTTATTTGCAACCATTAATAAAAAAGATATGGACGTTTCTATGGCTTTATACGAATTAATGCCAAACGACAAATATTTTTTTCTAACTCGTTATATTGGTCGTGCCAGTTACGCCAAAGACAACAGTAAAAGACGAATATTAAAAACAAATCAAAAAGAACTTATTCCATTTACAAATACACGTTTAATCAGCAAGAAAATTAGCAAAGGAAGTAAATTGGTAATCCTTTTGAACATCAATAAACATCCTTTTGAGGTTATAAATTATGGTTCAGGCAAAGACCCAAATGACGAAACACTTAATGATGCGAATGAGCCATTGGAAATTAAGTGGCACAATGACAGCTTTATAAAAATTCCAATTTGGAAATAGTTACCGACAACGCCAGCAGCTAACATTGGGTTTGCCAAAATACGGGCATGACCTGGTTATCATCAGCAGCGGTAATTCTACTGTGCTTCATATCGTGGCTTGACGAATAACTATTTGGCTTTTTGTTGTTAACTTCAACTTCATATTTTCAATCAGCAGCGGTTCTGGGCTGGACGGAATACTAATTCCCGTACTTCGGCAAGCCCCGCTCGTTGTGCGTCACCCTAAACGACACTCTGCTCCAATTCGTGTTCCATGACTACCAAGCCAAACGAGGCACTTTTTTTGCAACCCACATTTTAAACAAATAAATTATGCCAGAAATCAGACACAATGTAATTATAAAAGCTACCCCTGAAAAAGTTTATGAATCCATTACTATTCAGGAAGGACTTGCAAATTGGTGGGCTAAACAAACCATTGCCAAACCCGAAGTAGGATTTGTTAACATATTTACATTCGGAACATTCCGAAACGAAATGAAAGTAATTATCCTCAATCCAAACAAAAAAGTTGAATGGAAATGCATCAATTCTATTGAAGAATGGATAGGCACAAACATTACGTTTGATTTGGAAGAAAAAGAAGGACACACACTTTTACGCTTTACTCAATCGGGTTGGCGAGCAGTTACTGATACTTTTGCAGGTTGCAATTATGATTGGGGACGATTTATGACAAGTTTGAAATTATTTTGTGAAACAGGAACAGGAACACCTTCTTAATTAATTAAAAGACAAAAAATAAAATGGAAAAATCAATAAACAATCAAGTAATGACGACTCAAGAAGTTGCTGCAAGATTTCAGGAACTTGCCCAGCAAGAAAAATGGTTTGACATACAGGACGAACTATTTTCAGATAATGTAAGAAGCGTTGAGCCTGCAAATTCGCCTTACTTTAAAAATGAAGAAGGAAAAACACTTGTTAGAAAAAAAGGAGAAGATTGGGTGAGCAGGGTGAAAGAAGTACACAAGCTTGCCACTTCGCAACCTGTAGTGGCAGGTAATCATTTTGCTGTAGCCAGAGAGACAGACATAATGGTTGAAGGAATTGGCAGAGTACATATAAACGAGATAATGCTTTATGAAGTGAAAGACGGTCAGATTATATTAGAGCAATTTTTTTATTAAAAAATCACAATATTGTTTCAAACTCTGTTACTACTTATTGTTGGACAAAGCAATCAATTTTAGACATTAAGAAAAAGGGCGAACGCACAACAAAAGGTTTGGCAAAATACGGGCGGACGTAAGTTATCTTCGGCATTTGTAATTCTGTTGTGCTTTGGTTCGGAGCTGGACATTTACTATTTAGCTTTTTGTTGTTAACTTCAACAAAAGTTTTTCAATCAGCATTTGTTCCGGGCTTGACAAGCATCTATTCCCGTACTTCGCCAAGCCTCGAACGTTGGGCGAAATACTAATTTGGATCCCACTGCACCATTATTTC